>CAMAVB010000007.1 GCA_945861465.1 Candidatus Kuenenia stuttgartensis | reverse complement strand
ACGTTCTGGCCCTTCACCAGCGACAATTGCTTGGTGACCTTGCCCGTGCGGACTTGAGTCTCGAACTCCAGAGTCAACGTGGTGACGTCACCGATATCCTGAACGCTGATCGCTTTCCATTTCGACCCGGCGATCTCGCCATGCGGCGGGTGCTTTTCACCGTTGACAGTATCAGCGTTGCCACCGAACGGCATACAGAAGAAGTCGCCGCGCAGAGAGTTCAGGACCGGGGCGGGCATCTCGGTCTTTGGCTCGTCCTGCCATGGGCTGATGTAGTACGGCTCAATCGGCGTCTTCGAGTCGGTAAAGAACTTCACCGGAGCCATGTGCCCGCCGATTTCCGTCACGCTCAGCCGGACCTGATCGTTCGCCAGCAGGAAACTCGGCTGCGAATGAGCGACGACAGTATCGACTTTATGAACCACTTTTTCAGATGGCTGAACTGCCAGGAGTGGCGACGCACTGATGGAGACTTCGAGAGCGAAACCCAACAGCATCAAATGCAATGCAGTTCTCATGACACACTCCTATCCGAGAAACGATTCGAAATGACACAGGGAGAGTATCAAACATTCGATGCCCACTTTCAAGCAGTTGTTGGCGGAGATCAGAAGTTTCCGTCTCGCACTTCAAAATGCGTGGGTTTGCCAAGCATCGCACCACCTTGCCGCTGCCAGTGCGCCGTGGCTTCGATCATTTCCTGAAGCGAGACAGTCGGCGGACCGAACAGCTCATACGAGCGTGACGCATCCCAAATCCATGCAGTGTCGCTTTCCTTGCCCGTAATGATCGGCTCGCGTTTGAGTAACTCGCCAAATCGCTGTGCCAGCGAGCGAATGGATACGCATTCGATCCCTGTGACGTTGAGTACTGTCGGTGGTGTTGCGACGTGAGAGAGGCACTGTATGGCGCGAGCATTGGCGTCGCCCTGCCAGATCACATTCGCTGTGCCCATCGTCACATCGACCGGTAAACCCTGCCATACTTTGGAAGCCACATCGCACAGGACCCCATATCGCAAGTCGATGGCATAACAGAGGCGGAACATCAGCATGTGTGTGCCGTTCTGCTTCGCAAAATGAGAAAACACTCGCTCGCGCCCGACGCACGAGTTGGCATACTCACCCGGCGGTCCCAGGGCATCATCCTCACGCGAGCCTGGCCCATTCACCGACACGAGCGGGTAAACGCAACCCGTCGAAAATACGACGATGCGCGAATTCGCAAACCGCTCCGCCACGATGGCCGGCACGAGCGTATTCATGACCCAGGTCAGTTCCGGCGAATCGCTCGTCCCAAACTTTTGTCCCGCCATGAAAATCACGTTCGTCGCATCGGGAAGCGCCGCCACCGCAGAACGGTTCATCAAGTCACACGAGATCGCCTCGACACCACACCGCTGAAGCCCCTGCATTGCGCTGGCTGAGGAAAATCGCGACACCGCGATCACTCGCCGCTCCTTGTGCCCGATCTCATCCAGGCCACGACGAACCATCCGCGCAAGCGTCGGCCCCATTTTGCCGCCTGCACCGAGCACCATCACGGCGCCATCCACGGCGCGCAGTGTATCGAGCACGCCAGGCGTGGGGCGGCTCAATTCGTCGTCGAGTTCGTCAGTGGTATTGAAGTTGCAATCGGAAAATGTCAAGGTTTGGCCTCACCTTCAGAAGTGCAGGAAAGCCATAAAGTGGCGGTCGATCAGGTCACCGACCTGCCGGTATTGAGCTGTACGGCGTCGTCGTCCCTGTACCTCGTTCGACGCTCCGGGTCGTGCCGTTACGGGTTTCACGGATAAGTGTCGCAAACGGGTCGCCGCTGTAGCAGACTTCGCTGAAGAACGTGAAAACGGACGAATTGTCGGTCACAAACATGGGGGCGAGTTTTCCGGACGTGGTTGTGTAGCTGAAGCCACCAAGAATTTCACTGCGTCCGCCACCACGTGTTTCCAGCAGCGTGCCGCCGCGTTCTGTTTTGTATCCCAGAACCCATAGGTCGCTGTTATCGTTGACGACATGCGTCCCCTCGTTTTCGACATTGAGCTGGCGAGCCCAGACGCGCTGCTTCTTCAGCCTGAGGTCGTGGGTGACAAAGTCCTCGAAGAAGAGTTCGCCTCCTTCAGCCTTCCCGGAAAAAGTTAGGTCGCAGTCGGAGACGCTGCGAAGAAGTATCGTGCGGCTCGTGTCAATTTCGAGGCCTCCGTGGATGTACGAGAAATGCTCCAGCGACACGAGGGGCGCGGCACCATCGACAATGCGGAAGTCGGGCTTCGCCTTGCCGTCGTAGTCAACCCATCCACCTGTGCCGACAATGCGTCGTACTTTTCCTCGAATGATCACCGTCTTCTGCAACGCATAGAAGCCGGGCAGAAAGATAGTTGTCGCGCCAGAGTCCATTGCCTTCTGAATCGCCGCCGAGGAGTCCAGTTGTCCCGTGGGGTCGGCACCAAAGTTATCCACATTTGCCCAGGTCTTTGGATCATCCACGGGAATTTCCGGCGGATCTTTCACCGGCAGTCGCGGTGAACCTACCGCAGAGGGAAACGGACTGGTCGTTGGATGCGAGCAATACTCGGCGATGTTCGGCCCTTCGCTGCCGGGCTTGTCCGGGCCAGTGATCAGGACTGCGGCAAAAGAATCCGGCGTTTCAACATCACCAAGTGCCCGGCCATAGCCTGTCGTGGCGATGTCCCGCAGAAAAATGCGTCCGCCGTTGAAGTTGACAATTGCCGGCATTTCGGTCGCACCGTTTCGACCGGTCAATTTTGCTTCGATCAGACACAGCGTGCCATAACTTTGAATTGCAGGGACCGAATTGTCGCTGCTGAGTCCTCGGATGCTGACAGCCTGACCTTCGTTCGTGAAACCGAACTCCGCCTGGCCTCGCAACGAAATGTGCTCGAAAGTCTGCCCGTTCACCGCTCGCGCAGTGCTGATGCCGCGCTGGAAGCCAATGACTTCGCAGTTCCGCACAAGCAGCGGACCGTTCATGTCGCTATGGCCGAGATCAAGACCCACAAGTCCGCTACCGTCACTTGCGATCAGGCGGCAATTGCGCACGGCTCCGGAATTGTTCGAGTAGAACTGCAATCCAATCGCGCCGGGGTTGTTTTGCCCGACATCAAAAGTCACGTCCTGAATGTAATTGTGAAACCAGTCGGCCGATCCAAATCCGCCGCACCACATGATGCTCGCAGGCTGAGCCAGATCAGTGAATGTAGAGTCCTTCAACCGGATAATGGTCTTCGCGACATTCTGTCCCTGAATGAAGTTCTTGCCCCACGCATCTTTCCCCGCAGAATTCTTCTTCGACCAGTTCAGCGTCCGGGAAACGAGATACGTTCCATTTGGCAGGTAGAGAACCTTGTGCTGCCCCATCACATCAAAAAGTGCCCGTTGAAGTGCTTCGGTGTCGTCTGTCTTTCCATCTCCCTTGGCGCAATAAGGGGCTTGTGTGACATCGACAACAGCGTGACTCTCCGGGTAGGCGACATTTGAATCAACATCGAACCGGGCACCGATGAAAGTCCCGTCTTCAGCGCGACCGATGCCGAGCGACTGGCATAACAACACGACGGTTGCCAGCGCGGACAACTGAGTCTGAAGAAGGAAAGTGTTCGGGCGATTCATAATAAGATGCGCAGAGCTGTCGCGAATGTCGGTGAGCTCGCAATCGACGACACACACCAGGACCGGCGTGCGTTCCGCAGACCGATTTTTTCCCTCAACGTCGTTGGATGACATGTCTCTGGACAGACTCCTGGGAGCGACGGTGAAAAGCCACGCGAATCTCGCGCAAGCCGATACTATAGGAACGGCCAGAGACGATCGGAGCGAAGAATCTCCTGGTAATGTCCGAGACTCTTCGCTTCGTCGCAATTTCATCAGCACGACAAAGTCCCGCGCGCTTTCATTCGCGGGTTGAAAAATTCACTACTTCGTAGCGCCTGGTAACTGTCCGCCGTAATTTGCGCCGCCCTTTTTCATGCTTTCTTCCATTTGTTTCTTCATCTCATCTGGACTCGAGGTGGATGGGCCTCCTTCGCCGGGAGGTAGTTCTTCTACGCCGCCACTGCACCCAGCGAAAGCGAACAAACTCAGAAACATAATTCCACAGAAAGCTGACTTCATTGCACGAGTCCTAAGTGAGGAGTGTCATTTGAATAAGTGGATTGATTTCCAGTCACAGCGCCAACGGTCGTAGTCTACTCCTCGCAGGCAACGAAATCAATCGATCGAGCTCACTTTGCCAGCACTTTGCTTCTCGCGAACGGTGCAACGCTGTATAGAAACTGACCATTTGCTTCAACGTGTCAACGCTCTTCAGATCAACCAAAACAAGTCGCAGCTTTTTGTGCACATCGGTGTCCATAAGCAACTCAATCCTCTTTGATTCCTGTCGCCCCAGCTCGGCGTTCAAACGGTCCCCAAGGCGGGACAGGCACTGAGCACGACGATGCATAACAGACCATTCTGCTGGTCCCGGCCATACGGACAGTGCTCGGTCGTATGCATCCACTGCGGACTTGTCATCCCTCTCAATAATTTCAAACACCCGACCTGCAGTATGCCAGTACAAAAATCCGTCCCGCGGCAATGGCCACCTGTCAAAGTAGAGGCGCGCTTCGTCGAGTCTGCCCAGATCGATCATCAGATCGACCAATACAGACACAAAGGACGGATCGCCAAGCGCCGTGTCAAACGCAGGAAAATTCTTCAACAGATCAGCAGCCTGATCGCGTTCTCTGGCGTGCAGGAGCCAACGCGCATAGGCGGCCACTACCATTGATGATTCGGGCTCATTCGCCAGAAACTGGCTGAGACGCAGATTTTCCGTGGCCTCACTCGCCGATTCTCCCGACGCCAGAAATCCCATATGACGATCGAGATCCGCGTTTGCTGAACCGGGGCTGAACTGACTGAGATACCATTCCCTCAAGCGTTCTGCTTTGTTGCCCGTCGGAGTCAACTCATAGATATTCCAAAAATGAGCTTCGCTGTAATGGTAGCGCTCAGTCATATCCAACAATTTCCACAACAGGTAATGCGTGTCCGGAAGATCGTGGCGAAGTTCAGCCGATCGCAGCAGCAATGTTTCTGCACGGCCCGGCTGTTGCAGGATCAGAAACGCTAATCGGCCTTCGCGCATCCGGGCCTCAGCCCCGAGCGGCGAGGCATCGGGAATTTTCTTTAGTCCGCTAATTGCCAGTTCTGCAGCATCACGCGCAGTTCGAGAATCGCCTTTGATCACCGCTTCCGCCCACAGCAAAATGGCTTTCGGGTTGTGAGGATGCCAGCGAAGATAGTGTTCCAGTTCTCGTTCAGCTTCGACATCGCGATCCTGTCGCAGCAAAAGTCTCCCGCGATTGAACGCTCGCTCCGCATTCCAGATCTCGATCCCCGCCCAAACACCGCCTCCAACAAGGATCAAACAAACCGGCAACAGGATTCGGCGCCAGCGAGTAGGGCGAACTGTCTGAGCCTGAACGCTGGAGTCCTTTGATTCACTCATTTTACCATTACCTGTGGTTGTTGCCCTTCGATGATGATCCAATAGCAGTTGGAGACAAGTGATTCGTAACGGTCTGAGCGACCAGACGGCCACTCCACAATCATGCTAACCGTGGTTGTGGTCGCTTCCACGGGAAATAATAACCGGTGATCCGAGGTCGATAAGTAGCTGCCACCTGCTCCGAGAACCTGCACAGAAGTTTGGCGTCCATCGCTCACGGACACCCGAGCACAATGCGCCGGGACCCGCTCTGCGCTTCGCAGAAGGACTCCGACAAAACCCATGTTTGACTCTGTTTCGTTCCTGAGTAAGCCAAATGGACGATCAATGTGTGTCACCGCCACATCCACATCGCCGTCGTTGTCGAAATCCCCCCCAGCGACTCCGCGTCCCAACCATACGTCTTCAAAATAGGAACCGGCGGCTCGTGACACATCCTCAAACCTTCCGCGACCATCGTTCCGCAGTAGTTGTGGCGTCATCGCGCTTGGATCAACGGTCGGCCCGAGGACGTGCCCGTTGGCGATAAAAATGTCCGGAAAGCGGTCTTTGTTGAAATCCAGTGGGATGACTCCAAAACCCAGGAACGGAAAGCTGGTCGCAGCCACCCCGGACCGATAACTGTCATCTTCAAAATGCAGCCCTCCCAGATTGCGATAAAGCGTATTTTTCATCTGGTAGTAATGCGTCAGGTAGATATCCACAAGTCCGTCAGAGTCAAAGTCGGCGCACGCAATCCCCATACTCGCTTCATTCATGCCTTCGCCACTAACGGCGCACCCGGAGGCCGGTGCAACATCTTCATAAAGCGCAGCGCCGGACGGATGTTCTGCCCCGCCTGCATCGACACGTCGATACAGGCAGTTTGCCTCCATATCGTTGGCCACGTAGATGTCGGGGCGGAAGTCGTTGTCGAAATCGCTGACGGCGACAGCCAGCCCCTTGCCGGCGAACGTGTTGAAGCCAAACGCGGTTGCCATATCGCGAAAAGTGCCATCGCCCGCGCTGATGTAGACGGCGTCAGGAACGCCCTCATAGTGGCCAGGACCGCAGTATCCCGTACTTTCACCGTACCGACATGACTCGCTGTTTTCCAGCGTCACATTCATGTAGTTCGCTGAGTACAGATCCAGATTTCCGTCGGCGTTCAAGTCGACCCAGACTGCACTGGAACTCCAGCGTTCATCACCAACCTTCGCGATTTTCGTCACATCAGAGAATGTGCCATCACCGTTATTGAAAAGCAGTGCGTTGGCCCCGAAATTTGAGAGATACAGATCCTCGAAGCCGTCCGCATCGAAGTCACCAGCGGCACACCCCTGACCATAACCGGTGTCATCTGAACCTGAAAGCTTTGACGCATCGAAAAACTGCTTTCCTGATTTGCTGCGAAACAGCCCGTCCCGGTGATCCGCAGGCTGCCCATCAACAGCGAGCTTGTTCGCCGGGTCAAGAGCGGCACCGTTCATCAAATAGAGATCCAGCCAGCCATCGAGATCAAAGTCGCACCAGGCGACGCCACCTCCCATGACCTCAGGCAGGAAGAATCTCCCGGGAATCCGATCCTCAAAATACTCAAACTCAATTCCACTGGCAGCGGCAACATTCAGAAAGTTTGGCCGCATAGCGGTTTCCCCGGAATTCCGGCCCGGCTCGGATGTACTCGCACCTTTCGGGACTGGCGAGTTGCTTTCAGACTCGCCTGCTTTCACTGGAGCAGACGGAACCTCCGGAGCTTCTGACGAACACCCAAACATCGCCAGAAACACAATCGGTCCACAGCGGCAAAAGTTCATCAGCATGCATTTGAAGTCTTTGTAAACCATCATCCCCGGAACCCGAATGGCGAAGACACGCAACGGGGCGCAAAAGACTAATCATCAACTCAAAAAAAAAGGTCGGACTGCTGAAACAAGACAGTCCGACCCTCTGTGAGCACCACAAAAAACACTTTAGATCAAAATTCCGAGAGAACCCGGCCATCGGCACGATTGCCGAGATTAACCCAGGTTCCGTTATCAATGCTATCGCTCACAAATCGAACCGATCCATCTGCAAGTGCCACCTGAACACCGCCGGTGTGATAACTTGACGCAGAACTCAAAGTGCTTCCGAACCAGTCCCCCTCGTGAGAGAAACACCCAGTTTCGTTCGGGTTCATATTGTGGGCGTACGCCGAAGCCTCACCGACAAATGACCACGACCAACCAGCTCCTCGCATGTGATGGCGTCCGCCGCCATTGTCTGCGGACGCTGTCTGTGCCAAACACGCATTTCGCAGCTCTATATGGGTGTTCCCACCGACCCAAGTCTTAATCTGCATTCCCCTTTGACCATAAGGCTCCGGCACAAACAGTGTCTTCCCGAATTCTGAATAGGCGGCAGTGTTGCTGGACCCATCGATAATCGTGGAAAACGTGACAGGCCGATCATTGACTCCGGGCCATGCTCCGTAGGATGCAAACCCATTGTGGTTCCCTTCCCAGCCACTAACCCGCTGGGCACCGGAAGCCGGGGCAGCTGGGGCGAAATTCATCACACCACCGCTGATGGCATAAGAAAAGTTACCATCCGGCCCATTTTGATTTACTTGGTCTGACGGGCAATTAAACATGGGCAATCGACCGCTCAATCTTGTATTGTGCCCCCGGTCCCAATGCGTATATGGAAGCTCATTGTATCTCAATGCAGTAAACTCATTGGCTCGCTCAAGCTGCGGCAATATGAACACCTTGTCCGACCACGCCCCATGACGATCACCGGTTTGCAACCCCCATCCCACGCTGAGTGGGAACTGATTATGAATGTCGTGATAATTGTGCATCGCCAACAAGATCTGCTTCAGGTTGTTCTTGCACTGAGTCCGCCGCGCGGCTTCACGAGCCTGCTGTACAGCGGGCAACAGCAAAGCAATCAGGATTGCGATGATGGCAATCACCACCAACAGCTCGATCAGCGTGAACCCCGACCTCCTCCAATTAAACTTTCGCATACTCTGACCTCCCCAAAAATGGAAAACATAATGAAATCTGGAACGCATTTCGGGGTATACCTCCCCGATCCACGGCTTTCGGTTTTAGCTGATTGTCGAATAAGATGCCAGCACGAGTGCAATAAAAAAAAGCGGAACATGAGAAACAAATGAACATTTGCCTAGATTTGGCCGCTTTGACGGGCGTTAACGCCCCCAAAGGAGTTCTTCCAGCCACCTTGACAGCGTAGACTCCGTTGATGTCTCAGGTTTCCAAAGCGTTGCTGGCGACTCACTCGGTGCTCGGTGTCTCTGAAGGCGTTGGTGTTCCGGGGGGCTTTGCTGTCTCTGGCGGCGTCGGAGTTCCGGGTGGCGTTGGTGTTCCGGGCGGTGTTGGTGTTTCAGGCGCTGGTTGAGGAGCAGTTTGAGGCATGGACCCTTCGAGCACAAATTCAACAGAGTTCTTCGAAGGATCTTTGGAGACGTTAATCATCAGTGGAGTTGTTGCCAAACTGCCATAGATGCCAGGAATCAACGGACGAGGCGGCATGGTGGGAGTCATGCTGGAAATGAGGACTTTATGACGACCGACGTATGCGCCAGGAGCACCATTTGTTTCCAATGTGAATTTCCCTTCCGCATCGAGTGATGACACTGCGCTGTCGAGTTCATCGTCAAGGCGGAGTGTGGCGACACCCCCCGTTGTCACGGGCTTACCTTCGAACATGACTCGCCCTGAGAATTCAACAAGAACCGGAGGTTCCAGCAGCAAGGACCAAACGAAGTAGCATCCTGCTCCCAGCGTGCCGATGACAAGAACCGACATCACCACGCGTAAGAGACTGAATTCCGACTGCTGCGGAATGCTGATTGGCGGATAAGTCTTAGTGGGCTGTGGCTCGGACATGCGAAGACCTTTGTCGAATGGTCAGGGGGAATCATGGATTCTCAACCGGAATCACTCTCGGCTGGGAATCAGATTTATCGCTGTGGAGAATAGCGTACCCTGATCCGACCGTCAAATCAGCAACGATTGACTGCGTTCCGTTCGGCCATGTGATTTGAATTGCAGTGAGATCCTGGCCACCGATTGCGATGTACACCCTTTTGTCGGAAGCGGAGGCATAACTTCCTCCTCCATGGATAGCCGTCCGCAGCGGTGGCTGGACTCCACCCGCTTCAACAATTGCCCCGATGGCATCACGGTTGTGTGCTGCGTCGATGAGTCTGATTTGAAGAATGCGAGCAGCGGGAGATTCCAGACTATCGTTCCGCAACAACTCCGGAAAATTGTCCTGATGTCCGATCACAACATCCGAATCACCATCATTGTCAAGGTCCGCAGTCACGAGGCCACGTCCGTTGTGTAGTCCGCGAAAATAGGAACCTGCTCCCCGACTTACAAGTTTCAGACGTCCTGCAGTGTTTTTCCAGAGGCCCGGTGGCTGGAGGTAAACGCCCTCTTTGCCCAGTTCGGCAAGGTTATCGTCGGTGTGTCCATTCGTGACGATGAGATCGAGCCATCCATCCAGATCAAAGTCTTCCAGAGCTGTGCCCCAGCCGACAAATGGAAGGCTGCCTTCAGGCACTCGTGTTGTTCCTGTCTCAAGAAATACACCATTCCCAAGGTTCTCGTACAACGCATTATGTTCATTCTGGTAGTTGGTAACGAACAAGTCGAAACATCCGTTCCGATCAACATCTCCGATTGCCAGACCCATGCCCGCCTGTGCCTGCCCGAGGTGGTCATAGGCGGCGCCTGACAACTCTCCCACCTCTTCAAAGTGTCCATGCCCATCATTCAGAAAGAGAAAATTGGGATTGATGTCGTTCGACACGTAAAGATCGGTCGCGTGATCTTCATTCAAATCCGCCGCAAGGACTCCCTGACCCCGTCCGTTTCGCACGGAGATTCCGCCGGTCTCTGAGAAGTTCTCGAACGTCCCATCACCCAGACTTCGGTAGAGGACATCGGGTTCTGATGGGACCATGGTCGGACTGCAGAACATTCGAATTCCCCGCGCCTGATCGCCGCAAAATCGATTTTTTTCGTAAGTCCACTCGCCGTAATTGCACACATACAGATCCAGCCAGCCGTCCTGATCAACGTCGAGAAACGCCGCACTGGTTCCCCAACTGGCATCAGCTGTGCCACTCGCCTCTGAAACTTCTTCAAAACTGCCGTCACCAAGATTGCAGTACAGTTGGTTTTTCCCAACGCTGGTCAAATACAGGTCGGGAAAGCCGTCATTATTGTAATCCCCGCACTCGACCCCCGTGGTGTAATCAGGATTTCGAAATCCGGCGGCCTGCGTGGCATCGCGAAACTTCCAGGCTCCCAGATTTCGATAAAACTGATCGAAGGGGCCTGTTCGGTTTTTGTTGATGGGGAATTCCGTTCCGTTGCCAAAGTACAGGTCAATGTGTCCATCCATGTCTGAATCAAACGCTGCCAGACCGCTCCCATTGGCTGCGGGAAAGGCCTTCTCCGGTGAATTGCCACTGGTGTGCCGAAACGTGATTCCGGACCCGTCCCGCATTGAAACGAAATGAATGTCGCCTCGATCGTCGGTGCGGTCTGCGTCCACCTCTGATGCCAATTCTGATGTTTTTTTTGCGGCACTTTGCACCTGCCGCTTGAGAGCTTCCGGTTTGTGTCGCGCAGTGTTGTCACCACATCCTGCAAGCGTGGCATGAAGCACAATCACGAGGATGCAGGCCGTTCGCTGTCGAGTGTTCATTCCAGGACCTCGGGTGAAGAAACGCGACCTGGCACCGCTCGACTTTTTTCACGGGAAGCTGCCGAAATCTTTTTGCGGATGTGATCTGACGCTTCAGGCCAGTTTCCAATGAGATGATCACGAATCAATGCTGTCACCGTTCCCGACGCCATTTCAATCCGGACCTGTGCATCTCGTCGTGATGGCATGTGGCACTCCACGCACCGGTCGTCAATTGCAGATCCAGTGACTGATCGTTCGGTGCATGACTCCGGAGCATGGCATTGATGACAGCCCTTTGAATACCCCGCTGTGTCACCGCGCTGATTGCGGTGAGGGTCGTGGCAGGTAATGCAGGTGAGCGTCTCGGTCTGCCTGTAGCACTCGCTCTTCATCAGCCGCGCAAGCTGATTTGCGCTGTGAGGATCCTCGTTTCCTGAATCATCTGCGGAGAGATCCAATTCCAGATACGCTGACAATGGTTCCCCCGGGCGATAAGCGAATGCGGGCGCGAGCGGTTCGCCGGAGGAGTGGCATTGAGCACACAATTCGTTGATCCGCTCCCTGGATAATCGGGCAGGATTGACGATTTGTTTTCCAACGTCTGCGTCCGGGAATTCGAGATGGTAGGCTGTGTGTTCGTGACCAGGGCCATGACAGCGAACGCACGTCACTCCCAGCACGTAGTTACTTCGATCAAAGCGATTGATGGATTTTACGTCTTCGGCAAACCAGGTGGCATGGCAATCCAGACATCGTCCGGGCACTGGTCTGGCAAAGTCGGCAGTTCCGTCTATGTACAGCCCCGGACTATTGACCCACTGGTCCATTTCCTTCAAATAGCTAACGTGCATCTGGTAAAGGTGATCTCCTTCCCAGGAGAGATACCCCTGCCCATGATTCCCGGAACCGATGACCAGATCGATCGAGCGGCGATACTCATATCTGACCAGATCTTTTTCAACCGTCAGTTCCTGATAAAATCCGGCCTGATCTTTTGTCATTGTAAACCAGAGGTGGGGATCCCTGGTCTTCAGCATGTTGCGACCTGGCTCAAAGCTTCCAGGAATTGTGTCCGTACGCGGTTCCATTGATGTTCGGGCATGCGATGTCAGGAGAAATCCCGTATAATTTTCCTGATGACATTTGCCGCAGACCTCCGGCGTCAGAAACCCCCGTGATGCGGGGAGTATGCCCGATTCGAATTCAGGCCCCGACGCTCTTCGAGGAAGCAGGACCGTACCCGCCTCGCTGTTTTCTCCCGAGGTAACGATGCCAATCCACTCGTCCGGAGCAATCTGGCGGACTGTGGAAAGCTCGGTCAACGGCCGCACGCTGTACTCACTGGCAGTTGGGGTTGTCAACCAGATCAGCAGCAGCAGCATGATCGCAGTCAAAGAAAGCAAAAGTGTGATCTTCATGAGATTTATCATCACCGGAACAGCCACGATCATGTCGTCATCAATGCTCCAGCAGTGGCACCACAGTCTAATGAAAGAGTTCTATGGGAAGGAGATTCAGGTCTGGCAGCGTTCCCTGCGCGTGAATTGCGGCAGCCAGCTTTTCAATAAATGGGTGTGATTCGGTCCCGACAATCGGATTCAGTACCAGTGCTGCCTGCTCCCAATTCGACTGTTTCGCAAGTCTGTAGGATTCCAAAACCTGCCCCCACATTGAGGACGGGCTGTCAATGAGAATCTGGTCAACCGTGTTCTCCAGCTCCTCGCGCTTTCGAATTTCTGTCGCTCGCGACTGCCACCGGCGGCCTGATTCCTGATCTCCGGTCAATGTATACAAACGCTGCAGCAGGAACGCAGTTGAGCTTGAAAGATCTGAAGATTCAGCCAGCGGTTGCAGCCAATCCAGCCCGGTCCGATACTCGGATTTTTTCATGGCTAATTCAGCAAGACCCTGACGTGATTCCTGATCATTTTCGTCCAGCGCGACAGCCTTCAGCCACGCATCTTCGGCCTCGTTGACCTTTCCCTCCTGATAACTGGCTTTCCCAAGGAGTGCCAGCGATCTGGCCGAGGGCCTGATTTTGACACTCGCGCGGAGTTGCTCGAGGGCGGCTGCGGGGTCACCGGCTTTCAACAATGCGGCTCCGTACTCCATTTTGAATTCGTCCGCCGCAACCTGGAGGTCTGCCGCCTCCGGATTGACTTCCAGCACATGATGCCATGCCTCGCAGGCTTTCCGATGATTTCCTCTTTCGCTCTCCAGCAGTCCGATTAACGTATAGCCACGCGCCTGACAGTCCGGCAGTGCCGCAAATTTTTGAGCGGCGTCAATGGCCGCATCATAACGCCCCAATTTTGCCCGGCATGAACTGAGCTCATGAAGCAAGTCCGCGTTATCTGGATTCTGTGAATGCAGATACTCCAGCAAAGGAATCGCCTGAAGCCACCGTTCAAGCATCAAATTGGCATTGGAACAGGCACGCATTTCTTCTTCGCTCGCGGCCCCCACGCGATCGAACAGCCGACAGGCCTCCGCAGGACGACCCAGCTGAACAAGTACTCTGGCCTTCAGAGCTGTGGCCGGTCCATGATCGGGGTGATACTTAAGGAACTGCTCAAGTTCCCGAATCGCCTCTGCAGCACGGTCTTCCTCCAGCAGATTCGATGCGACTCGAAGTGGCCGTTCTTCCCACCAGACCACGGCCCAGAGTCCGGCTGCCAAAAGTGCCACTCCAGCCCCAAGCATAAAGAACATACGAAAACATAGTGTCCGCCTTGTTCGCCTCCTGCGTGCCAACGGACCGCTTTTGCTGAGATATTGGGCTTCACTCACAGGAACGATCCAGGCAGTGCGAAAATTTGCGACGTCTTAAAAAATACCTGACCCTACCGGATTCTACGTGTGTGTTCACGGGAAAGTCATTCGTTTAACGGCGAGCCGCAGGCGTAGGGGAATTCTCTGCCGGCTTCGCCTGCGGCTCGCCGTTAAACGATGCATTCTTCCACGCTCGATTTTCGCTTCAAAACCAGTTGGGAGCTGCACATAGAATCCGGTAAGGTCAGCAATTTCATTTTGAAAGGGCTTGAAATTGACCGATCGATTCCCAGAGAAAATGGTAGCGGAGACCATGAAATTAGCAAAATTGCGTACGAGTAGCGAGACCCTGAAGCCGTTGTCAAAAAATTGTTGCGAGAAATGAAGCGGTGATGACGGGCACCGCCTGCATTTCGACTGAAACCGGCAAGCGGGCCATCTGTGTGCCACTGCGGAATTCTTTCGTGCCATTTTCCCTGCTGCCAGATTGCCGAGAATCCCAGACCCATGATCCGCGTGCCCCAGGAGCAGGCATTCTCGCGACAAATACAAACTCAACACAGATTCGTTCCTGCCAATGCCTGGTCTGTCAGATTGAAATGTCCAGCACATGATTCACCTCGAACAGCAAGTATCGACACGAAATTGAAGCACTGGAACCACGGAGCGATCGTGGTGAAACCGGCCTGTCTGAGCCGCGCGACATGTGTGTCGAGCGATTCGGGTATCAGGCGGTTTTCGATCGCCGTGCGTTTTTGAGCGACCTCAAGTTCACTGTAACCATGGGCACGTTTGAAATCATGATGCAGATCGGTCATTAACTGTTGCTGGTTCGGTTCATCGAAACAGATTTTTTCTGACAGCAATAAGGCTCCGCCAGGCAGCAGTCCATGCCAGACATTTTCGATCACTCTCGTGCGTTCTTCCGGCGGAAGAAACTGGAGTGTGAGATTCAGCACCACAAACGTGGCCCTGCGGATTTCAACATTCCGGAGATCACTTTCGTGCAGCTCGACCTGGCAGCCCTGGTCGCTCGATTCCGCGAGAATCGTCCGCAGACGTTCGATCATGGCGGCCGAATTATCCACGGCGTGAATTGTGCAATCTGATGGCGCCTGCCGTCGGATCAGACGAGTGGCAGCGCCCAGCGAACAGCCCAGATCCCAGACTGTGGTTCCGGGGCGCACAAACCTTGCAGCCAGTTGTTCGATCATGGACAGGATCGATGCATATCCCGGCACCGACCGTGCGATCATGTCCGGAAAGACTTTGACAACCTGTTCGTCAAATTCAAAACTACCCACCTGATTCAGTGGCAGAGCATAAATGTCATCACGCGTCATTGTTCGGTCGTCTGTCATGCCAGTTCGGGTTGCTGACGTTTCTCAATCGCGTACGAAATGATGCCTTCCAGCGCTAGGCAGCCGAGTCCGGCCAGCAGCAGCCACCGCCAGAATTTCTGACGGGATTCCAGTTCTGCGGCATCGAGTTGTGCTGCGAGTGCCGGATCGTTTGAAAGCTGCGCAGCGTCGCGCACGATCGCAATGTCCGGTGACATTCCCAGCGCCTGCAACTGGCCTGCGGGCAGCGGTTCCGTGCGACTTTCTGACGCAGCGACTGTCACCAGCAGACTGACGGATTGCGGGCCGTCAGTGTTTTCACTGCTGAGTGTCCAGCGACCTGGTTCATCAAGGACCACGGATTTTACGACGGATGTCGATTCCGCTTCATTCGCCGGCACATCCGTGATGGAATCCGCAGCGGCAGTGACTGGATCTGGCGCGAATTGTGTGCCGTCGGGCCGGGTCAAGGTCCAGGCGACATTGCCAGCCAACTCTGCGGGGTTGATCCGGTGACCAACTTCCAGCAATTGATGTCCTCTGTGACGCGGGTTGGCCATCTGCACGAGTCGTTGAATCATCGGCGGAAATCGTGTGGACAACGCCCACTGGCTGTCGTCCGGATGCCATCCGGTTGTCAGCACGACAATACGTCCGCCCAACGGATGAGTGTACTCCAGCACGGCAGGACTGCCAGAATCGAATCGAGCAAGCACGCGCAGGGCATCAGCCTGCTTTTCATCAAGGGTCAGCTTGCGATAATGCTTAAAGCGGATCGAGGAAAAATCCGAGAATCTGGCGTCTGCGAACGTGGCGAAGAGTGGTGACGAGAAATCGATCTGTCCGAGCATCGCATAGTCTTTCACGTCGGCTTCACTGAACGTGGATTCCGGTGGCAGGAGTTTCCTGACGGACTCTGCCATCTCAATCGACTTCAAGGCAAGGACGACAACGCCGTCCTGTTTCAATACGTTTTCCAATGACGTCGCCAGGCTCTCCGGAATCAGCTCAGTCACGAAGACCAGTCGCACACCCGGAGCCGCTGGCACGGCGACACCATCCGCCCCCAGCAGATCCGTCATCTCGATCGGATCGGTTTCGTTGCCATCCAGCGCGCGTTGCAGAAAATAACGCATTGCTTTGGCGTTGTTGGCATCCGTCGAGCCTGCGTGAGCGACGTGGATCACGCCGCGCTCATCGATCGGCAAATCGACAACGTTGTCAAACACATGCGGCTCGCCAAGCAATTCGACGCCGATGATTTGTGGCTGTCCCTGGACGGCGTCGGGCATTGAGAAGGTCCGACGCTGTCCGCCACCCACCTCTGCCGTCAGCGGAGTTCCCACTGGCTCGCCTTTCGCATCAAAGGTCTGCAGAACGTACTTTGTCATCACGGCGTCGCCGGAGTTGGTGACTCGCACGCGAATCTTTCCGGTGCGGTTGTCTTCCACGAGGCTCAAACCCGCATTGCCCGGCTGTTGCGGCTGAATGATGCGCAGATCAAGTTTTACGGAATCCGGCCATTTTCCGGACCGGAGTTCATCCAACGAACTCCCCTCCTGAAAATCGGTGATCAGGATCACGCGGCGTTCGTTGACTGAATCTGACTTCGCGGTTTCGCGTGACACTTCATCCGCAGTTTCCAGCAAGGCGGTGGCTGTGCGTGTCGCCATCCAGTCCGGTTCCCAGGATTCAATTGCTCGTTCAATCAATGCCTGGCGATTGCCGGGATTGGTCGACTTCCATGCTTCGGCGGTAATCAGCTTCCGCATCGATTCAGAGTAGGCGGAAACACTCAGAGTGTCATTCGCATCCAGTTCGTCGGCAACTTTGCGAAATTCGGCAGCGACAGCTTCGCGCAGACCGTCACGCCGCATACTGGCGCTGGCATCAACCAGAATGGCGATGCGATCCGCACTGCCGGTCGCGGCTTCCTTATCAATTGCCAGCCGCTGAAACGGTCGGGCAAATGCCAGCGCGATCAACGCGACGGCCAGCATTCGCAGCAGCATCAGGGGCCAGTGTTCGATGGTGGAACGCTTCGTTGTCTTCGGCAAAGTCGGCGAGAGGAAGCGCACAACGCTGAACGGCATCCGCACGGCGGGGGTGCGACGAAGCATGTGCAGCACGATCGGAACGCCCGCAAGCAAACCGCCCGCGACGGCAAAAACGGGAGCAAGAAGTTCAAACATGCCAAAGTGATCCCGATTTACTTGTGAGGCTGGTGATTCGCAGGAGGGTTATTCATGTCCGCCGCCTGCGTTTGCTCTTAATCCTACTCTTAATCATAATCTTAATCGATTCGTAACGCGCCACCCGTGGGTCTCAACCTCGCACATTTGATCTTGCGCGAATCGATTAGGAGTAAGATTAAGATTCAGAGTAAGAGTAAGATTCAAAAGTTGCAGACACATCGTTACGGGCGATGCAACGCTCGCAGGAATTGCAGAGTCCGCAGAAAGTCTTCCGGGAATGGTGCTTCAAACTGGATGTTTTTTCCACTCACTGGATGCCGAATTGTCAGACGAAACGCATGAAGCCCCTGGCGAGCGATGAGCACGTCGTCTTCGGGATTCGCAGGGTCAGCAGCGGAATTGAGGGATTTTTCCGCTGCCAGCAAGCCCGACCGGCGATTCGCAGCCGCGGTCGACTTCATGACTTCCGACTTTGTCAACGTGGGCTGACCGATGTACATCCGGTCGGCCACGATCGGCGTCAGAATGTGCTGCATGTGAATTCGTAGTTGGTGCGTGCGCCCGGTTTGCGGATGCAGTTCCATCAGGGCATAGCTGCCGAAGTCTTCGCCCGTGCGATAAAAAGTCACGGCTTCTCGTGCGTTGCCGCCTTCCGGGCAGACCATCATCTTTTCCCGCACGCGCTGATGTGGACAAACAAATGTCCGGATATAGTCGGACGCCAGTTCCGGGACTCCACGCACGATGGCGCGGTATTCTTTCTGTACCTCGCGGCGTTCAAACTGGCTGCTGATTTTCTGATGAACCTGATTGTCTTTGGCGATCAGAATCACACCCGTCGTATCGCGATCCAGACGATGCACGATGCCGGGGCGATGACGTCCGGCAACATCGCTGAGCGTATCGAAGTGAAACTGCAACGCGCTCGCCAGCGTGCCCTGGGAATTGCCTCGCCCCGGATGCACGACCATGTTCGCCTGCTTGTTGACGACGATGATGGCATCATCTTCGTACAGGACATCCAGCGGCAGATTTTCTGCCACGATGTGCGATTCCTCAGCGTCCGGCAACTGAATCCAGACTCGATCATTCACCCGCAGACGCCGCGATGATTTGGGTGTGAGTCCATTTAACTGCACGCCGCCCGCTTCGATTGCGCGCTGCAGTTGAGCGCGGCTGTGATTCGGGAACAGTCGGCTGAGATAATGATCCAGCCGCCAACCGTGGGCGCGAGCTTCCACAGTGATATCAATTGGCTCATCAGAATCCCCAGCAGCTTCAGCCGACAGCGGCGAGATCCCGCTGCTGTCGGTTACTGCAGAATCTTCGTCCGATGTCATTCTCCGGATTTCTCTGGAGTCGGCGCTTCTCCAACTGGTGCTTCAGTTTTTGGTGCGTCCGCAGCAGGCGGAGCTGCAGGAGATTCTGCCGGAGCATCGTCACCAGCAGGAACATCGGCTGCCGGCGGCTCAGTTGCGGGCGGTTCAGTTGCGGGCGGTTCAGTTGCGGGCGGCTCAGTTGCGGGCGGCTCAGTTGCGGGAGTATCGGCGGCATCAGGATCCGCTGGTGTCTCCGCAGGCTTATCTGCGGATGGCGTGGCTTCGCTCGGCGTTTCAGCGCTGACTGGATTTTCTGCGGGGGCAGCTGGTGTCGTTGCTGTCGGCGTCGGAGCTGTCGCACCTGGCAAACCAAAATTGTGCAGGTCAGGAAACAACGGCGCTGAAGGCACTTGCCCCGGAACACCATCCTGAGGCATCAGCAGGTCATCACCAGGTTTTGGATTCTGTGTACTGAACCATTTATAGAATTCCTTGCTGTCGTTTGAAGCCAGTCGCTTGATACGCGACTCGGCAATCGCCTTGAATGTTTTGGATTGCGGAATTGTCTTCAGCACTCGATCCCATGCGGCGGTTGCGGCATTTATAGCGTCGTCAGTTCCATCACAGCGACATTCCGCTACCCGGGCCAGCCCGACACGAACACGTTCGCGAACAGAGTCGTTGATATCGTTTCGATCTTCAAGCTGTTGGTATGCTTTCGCCGCAGATTCCAGATGGACCTTTGCGGCTTCACGATCGGTGAACATTTTCGAAACTGCGTCTTCCAGTTCACTATCCGCCTGACGCAGTCGAGCCAGAATCCCAATCGGTGATTCCGGGGATCCATCGGCCACGGTCTGGAAGGCTTCGGCCGTTGTCGCCTCCAGCAGGGCTTGCGACACTCCTGCAGTCGGAGCTGGTTGCCGCACGAAGTAGACAACCACCGCCGCGATCGCCATGAGCGCGGCGACCCCGTAGATCATCGTAGTGCCGTACCTCTCAAAGAACGGCCTGGATTCTTTGAGAAGTTTGGCTAGTTGAACTTCATTTTCGTGATGGACGTAATGACGATCCGACATTGTCGGTGAACTTTCATCGAGAGACACGAACCCCGTCAGTTGGGGTGGTATCCAGGTCAGTTTGGTCGAAATTCAAGCCGCACAGTATATTGATCTGAACAAAATCAGGTCAAGCTGGCAGTTTTTCTCTGCTTCGACTGTCCCAGATTCACGACCAGGAGCAGGAAATCACCTTGAAAATGGTTTCTGTAACTCGGGAGGCATCAGAAAACACCCCAGAAACCTGATCCTGGAGAGTTTCCTGTACCGTTCTCAACCTGTCATTATTGGACGGCAGTGTTCTCATCCCGATGCGATGCAGGGTGGATTCGGGTGCGTTTTTGATGCGCTCGGCTGCGAGTTTCAAGGAGGAGTTCTTCGATTTTGGTGTCTCCTGGATTCTGCTCACAGCACCATTGCAGCAAATCACCGGCTTCAGCGTAACGTTCCTGACTCAACAGCAACAGACCCAGGGCATGATGCGGCCAGTACGCGGTTTCATCGCAGGCAAGGGCAAGGCGGAGCATGTTTTCAGACTGTTCGTGAAGCCCAAATGCATACGCTGCCTGATGACCGGCCATCAACAGATTCACGCGCTGACTTGTGTCCTGCGACAGATCTGGCGGTGCGGACGCCGTTTCAAATCCCGGTGCTGTTGCGGCGGGTCCCGCGACTTCCTCAATCACGTACAGCAGTTTTTCGATATCCGATTTTCGACCGCGCTCGCGAAACGCTGTCAGCACTTCATCCAGTTCATCAATGGACGGCTGGAAGGTCGTGAGCACAAAATCTGCCGACAACTGTCGTGAGATGTTCAGACAGACCTGACGCCGATACTCCGGACTGGAATGAAACACGAACTGCCATTGTTCCAGCGCGGCATCGACTTTGCCTTCCGCAAGCAGACAGTCACCAACAAAGTAACGCACATACGGATCATTACCACCAACCAGCATCGCCTGACCGATCAGTGACTGTCGTCCGGTATCCCGCGCGTCCCTCAGAAAACTCGTGTGCAGCAGAATCATGTACGCTTCGCCTTTCACCGGACACAGCGCCAGCGCGCGGCGCGCCATCTGATCAGACAGCATCAGCAGTTTGATATTGCGACCAAATGCTTTCCTGAGCCATACGTGCATCTCCCCGGTTGAATTGAAGTTGGAAAGTGCGGCGTCACGAATCTGAATTTCGCTGAGTGGATTGTCACTGAGTCGTTGCCGGAGCTGAAACATCTTCAGACTCAGCAGTGACAGTTCATGCTGTGAGTCCAGATGCTGCGGATCCGCTTTGATACCTTTCAGCAGCAGATTGATGCGCGCCGACAGCCCTTGAAGTTCATCGTCTTCGGCCACGGAGTTTTCCGGACCATTGTAGCTTGCGATTTCGGACGATGGCGGCTTTTCGTCGGGAACTTCAGATGTCTCCGAGTTTGACTCTTCATCATTCAGCTCGGAAATCTCCGTCGCCGCATTGCGACTGGATTCCAGATCATTGGACGTATTCTTGTACTGATTCCACCAGTGTTCGCCTGCAACACGGCGCTCAAGGTCCGGTTGAACGCGACACAGCACCAGCAGGCATCCAACACCTGCAATCAACCATCCGATGCGAGGAAAAGGAATCCCCAGCTCAGGGCGGAACCCACTGCACAGACGCAGGCCGGTGACACCCAGCACGATGGTGATCACCACAATGGCGGGCGCGTACCAGATAAAATCGACACTGGCGTGAAACAGCCCCGCAGCCAGGCTCGCCATCACAGCGGACAGCGCGGCAACTCGTTCGGTTTCCTTACGTTTCACAATATGCCACAGGATGCGCCCGGCGACATACAGCATTCCCAGAGCGACGAGGGCAAGTCCCGCCAGACCGGTTTCGGTCGCGAGATGCACATAGGAACTCTCGGCATGCGAAAAAATCACTCCGCGAAAATCAACGAAGTTCCGCATGTACACCGGGTACACGTAGCGATGACTGCCGACGCCGCAGCCCAGCAGCGGGAATTCTTTGACGGCGGCTACGTCAGCTGTCCAGATGGCGCGCCGCGCATTTGTGCCATCAATCCTGTCCGCATCGACTGAAGCCAGTTGATCGATACGGTCTTCAATTTTCCCCTGCCCCAGGAGCATCGTCCCGGCCACCGCAATTCCGCCGACGCCGACAATCACTACGGCCAGCGATGCACCCACGCGACCACTCTTCCAAAGTCCTGCCAGACACACGGTGCTCGCCAAAGCTGCTGCCACCATGCCTCCACGCGACAGAGATAACATGATCGACACAACCACGCCACCCACCGCGCAGATCATGAACAGCATGTTCATATCGACGATGTTGTCGAACGGAGAATGATTCGCCTTCGCCGGCCCAAGTCCTTTGAGTTGTCGAACTCCGCTGTTGTTGTCACGAGTCTGTGCCAGCATCCACCAGACCAAGGGCCCGATCGAAAGGGCGAGAAACTGGGCGAAGTGATTGCGATTGGTGAACGCGCCCTTCAGAATTTCACGAGTGCCGGTGTACGGCTGGCGATAAAACCAGAAGAAACGATCATTGGACGTCGCCAGCTGGATGACGGCAAACAAGGCCATCAGAATCCCTGAGATTCCTACCAGCTTCAGCATTCGATGGCAATCCGCTTCCGTCGCCAGGCGCTGAGCCACGACAATCGCGATCACGCCGTACGACAGCAGCATCAGAAATGCATGCTGAGTTTCTGTGGGCAACAGGCTGGTTGTTTTCCAGGTATCCGGTACGACCTGCCCATTGGACGCCAGCTGCGTCGCGGACCATCCGGGAAGCAGCCGTTCGTACTCGGGTGAGATCTTTGCGAGCACAGCCGGAGCAAGTGGAACCGTCTGAAACCAGACCAGCAGCAATCCCGCGACAATCAAGGGTTCGACGGCCAGTAAGACGAGACGCCCGCCCGTGCGAATCTTATGAAGACTCCAGACACAACCCAGCGCCAGCGCCAGGGAGATCAGAATCCGATGTCCCCACGCCTCGCGACCTCCCATGATGAATGGGAAAATCACAATCAATGCCGCGAGAATGGCATCGGTCGCCAGAAGCAGCTTCGATCCCTGCAGAAACGCCATCCCCGGCCCCGCATTGAAGCGGATGAGTTGCGGAATTCGCGATGATTGGCGTGTGTGTCGGGAAGCCATTGGGTGATCACTAAACTCTTAATCTTAAGATTAATCTTAATTCCTCGTCGCAGAACATGAGTCTCCCGTTCGAGCCCTGACTTCCGGTCGCCGGGTAAGAGGAAGTTCGACTATACCGCACGGGGTTGAGGATGGCACATTCGTTTAACCGCGTGGGCAACGCCCCGCGATTTCAGATTTCAGATAGACCAGTCGCGGACCGCTGGGCACACGGTTGAACGAGCCGATGTCAACCGCGTGCAGATTAAGATTAAGATTAAGATTAAGATTAAGACCTATTGTGAATGTCCGGACTGGGCAGGGATGACGCCAGCCTCAATCTACGCCGCACGATTCCTTTCCTGCAGATCCGCCGCGCGACTTTTTCCGGACGCCAGAGCGGAAAGGCCGCTGGCAACGTCGCGTTCCGACTGCTCCTCATGTTCGTGATCGTGGCCATAGCCGTAACCATAGCCGTAACCGTAACCATAGCCATCGGTGTCGGTTGTCGTCAGGTGGTTGATGACCACGCCTAGCAGCGTACATCCCAGAGTCTGCAGCGTTTCCGTCGCCCGAATTACCATACGGCGGCGGTCTTTGTCAGGCCGCACGACAAGAATCACAGCATCGACCAGACGACCGACGATCGCCGGATCACTCACGGCCAGGACCGGCGGAGCATCCACGATAATCTGATCGTACTTCGTTTCTGCCCATGCCAGCATATTCGAAAACCGCTCAGACGAAAGTAATTCTGCCGGATTCACGGGGCGCGGTCCGCAGGAGATCACATCCAGACCCTTGACGTCCGATTTACGCAGATTGCGTTCGATGGACACTTCCAGTTCATCACTGTCACGCAGAATTTTTGACAACCCGGTGTCGTCGCGCAGGCCGAGCAGAGTTGAGAGTCCAGGACGCCGCATGTCTGCATCAATGATCAGTGTGCGTTTGCCGGACTGAGCGAAAGCCACTGCCAGATTGGACGAGACCGTCGTTTTGCCGTCGCCAGGTTCGGTACTCGTACAGACCAGACGGTTCGTGTCCTGCGGTGAAAATTCGATGCTCGTCCGCAGGGCTCGAAACGCTTCGACTTCCTTCGAGTGCGGTTTCGAATGGCACATCACAGCCGCAAACCCTTCGCCCTGCAGTTCTTCCATACGAGGAATCATTGATAAGACCTGCGTATCAAGCTGCAGCTTGAGTTCTTCCGGAGTGCGGAAGCGGTCATCCATGATGTCCAGAACCCAGATGATGCCAAGTCCTGCGACGGACCCGAGCATCAACGACAGCATTCCGGTAATCGCCAGGCGTGGGTTGACGGGGCGCGGTGACAGGGACGGCTGCCGAGCAATTCTCGTGATGACCATCTTGTCCTTATTGATGCCAATCCCATCGACCTGATTCTGGTACTCCTGAATCCTTTCACTCAGACGCAGAATTTCGCGTTCATTTCTGGCAAGGTCCGCTTGAACCTGACCGAGCCGTTGAGCCTTATTTTTTTCGGTTTCAATCTGCTGACGGATGGCCTGTTCATTCTGCTGATCGGATTCCATCTGTTGGCGGAGATACTGGACCATGCGTGGAGCGAGTTCAGTTTTTGCCAGCCGCATCATTTCCTGCTGCTGCTGCCGAGGATAGTCCTGCAGGTATTGCCTTTTGAGCTGAATGTTCTCCTTAAGCGCCTTGATTTTTGAGTGACTTTCTCCATACCGTGTGCGAGCATCGGTCAGTTGGCTCTCGAGTTCCAGCAACTCCTGATTGATTCGCTGCAGCAGATACGCATCCTGAGTTCCCAGACCCATGGACTGTTCGATCATCTGGCGTCCGGCGGCGTCGAGAGTCTTGTTAGCGAACTGCAGAATGTCTTCACCATTGGCGATTGCCCGCAGCAGGCCATCGTACTGCGTGCGAGACTGCTCAGAGATCCGGCGGGCGGCAGAATAGTCAATGTTCAACAGTTTGATCGTATCTGACACGAGGCTCAGGCCGGAATTTTTGTCCCCGGTGTCAACGAGTTCCGGAGCTGAATTTCGCAGCCTCAAATGCTCTGCTTCTGCCAAAGTCAGCCGCTCGTTATCGGCCTTCAGTTGCTGTTTCAGTTTTCGAATGCTCTCTTCCGAAGAACCGTTGTGTGTATCATCCAGAAATTCTACGTAAGCTGCCAGAATTGACTTCAGAACGGCCTGTGAGGTCTTTGGATCTTTTGACTGATAACTCAGGTCGAGCATGGTGGTGCTGAACGCGCAGGACACCGAAAGATTGGTCTTGATGGTCCCGATCCATTTGGCTTCCGAATTACCTCCCAGACCGAGTCGAGCGTATTTTGGAAGCCTCTTGACCGCCCGGACGATGACTTCATCGCGCGACATCAGCTCGATGAAAGTCGGCATGTCGTTGCTCAGGCTGGTGCTGCCGCTATTCTGCGTTTCTTCCGTGACGTTTCCACCCATGCGGACAATGTACAGCGATGCATCTGACTGATAGATTCGCTGCGCGGTGATGAAATACGCCGCCCCGGCGATGCACGATATGACAAGTGTCGCAATAAGAATTCCGCTTCGCATCCGAACAGTGCGCAAAAAACGGAACATCAAATGCAACGTTGAGGCAGCAGTATTCTGCCCGTGTTCCTGCATTCCAGGAATGTGATTTTCCGGACCTGACATTCGTACGGCCTCCCTGCCGTCTTCAATCTCGTTTCATGGTTGTGTGCCACTGGCTTTGCCAGTGCCCCCCATTTGCAGGAAGCACTGGCAGAGCCAGTGGCACACATCAAAACACGAATCACAAAGTACTAGAAGACCCTTGTTGAACCATTGATGCCAAACCGAATAATATTCAATGCTTCCATCACGACAGTGGCCGGCGTGTGTGCCACTTTGACAACATCGCCCGGCCCCAGCAGTACGTTGGAATCAGTGCTGTGTGTTGCGGCACGGTAGCTGACTTCAATGACCGTCGGATCCTGCCCCGGAAGCGGTTTGCGTTTGACATAGATCTTGTTGGCAAGCTGATTCGAGATGCCGCCGGCAAGTGCAATTGCATCCAGTAGATACAGATCCTCACCGACCGGGATTTCATAACGATTCGGGAGCTTCACCAGCCCCTGAACATTGATTGTTTCCGGGTCACGTTTCTCAACCATGATCACGCCGCCATCTGCGACGTTGTAGTAACCATCGCCGGATCGGGCCGCAGAGATCAAGTCGATCGAATAAGATTCCATGCCGACTTCGCCTGTCGCAGGATCATTCGTCGTGCTGCTCACGTTCGAATACGGCGTTGTCGGATCACCAGCAACGGCGGGACGTTCGCCGCGCGTCCGAGGGCTTGGATTGCGTACCTCGATTTTTTCGCCGGCGTCATCGGCCAATCCCTGAGCGGCTGCGAGAGCAGACACCACATCGCTCGAATTCGGTGGCAGCCTGTAGGTTCCCGGTAATTTCACAGCACCCATGACACGCACCGTGTTCATCCGGCGATCTGTCACTCGAACTGTTACGGATGGACTGTTAATGTAGAGTCCCTTGCTGATAGCTGCCTCGCGGATCAGTGTTTCTGCTCCGGAAGGTTCAATTCCGACAACGTTCACTGAACCAATTTCGGGGAGACTGATCGTGCCGTCGTCCGACACACGCCCCCCCATCGTCGCCTGATCATCTTCGCTCAGCCCGGCTGCGATCTTCACTTCCAGAAGATCGCCGGTGTTAATTGTGTCACTGTCACCTGCGCCGCCAGCCAGACGTGTCAAATCCACGGTGTGAGTCTTAGGCCGCTCTGCCAAACGCATCTCCGAAGGCAATTTCGTGCCAAAGATTGTGTCCTCAGCGTAATAGTGATTTGCCCCATGACACCCGGTCAATGACAGGCAGATCAGCAGCAGGAGTCCCAGGACACGTTTTCCGTAGAGGGACTTCACAGTCATTTTGCGCAAACATTCAGCGTACCCTGCACAGGGCAGTGGTTCTGAAATCGTTGTCCTGCGATCACTGTAACTGCAGAGCATGAATCACAACTTGTTTGACGCGAATCAAAAATCAACAGCAGCCCACATCACTTCAGAAAGCGATATCGCCCTTTGAATCTGATGTCAGGTTTCGGTGATGTCTGAAATTCGTGTGAGTTTCGAACGCAGGCGATCCGCAGAAACGGCTTTGCCTGCGCCGGAGAGAGAGGATTGTATGGGGAGAATCTGGTCGAGTTTTACGGAAAAAACGGGAATTCGGTCAAGACGAACCTGACGAACGGGACTAATCCATAAGTCATTTACTACAAATGACTTATGTAAAGACAGTGGTCTGGCGATGTCGTTCAGCGGTGAAAATGTGGCAACTTCTGCGCGACATCGCAGCTTCGCAGAATTTATTTTCTGCGGGATTTGCGTTCCGCACGCTTTTGCCTCGTCTGTTCGTCCACTGCGCGGATGAGATTCAGAATGTTGCCGGGAAGATTCTGGTTCGCCTGCTCGCGATCCTGACTTTCGACATTCTGAATGAGGTCCTTCACAGCCACTGGCAGCGGTGGCGGTACGTCTGTGTACTGTGCCGGAGCGATGCGCCTCGTCAGATCGCCCAGCAGATTCATGCCTTCCGGCAATTGCAGTTCTGGCTCGGAAACCGTTCCCACCACGCGCAACTGCATCGGTGCCGCCGCAAACTGCGACAGCAGCACCATGAACGGACGTCCGGCGGGCACGATTTCCGGCAGATTCAGCGTGAGCAGCAGATCCAGCGTTTCATCCAGACGGACAACGCCGGACGACGTGATTGTCAGCTCCTGAGCGAGTTGCGGCAGCAAAAACACCAAACCGTCGTGCGCGATGCCGTCTTTTGAGACCGAAAATTCAACCGTCGAATCCTTCAGGACCAGAATCCGGTCGGGCAGGGCAGTGCCGCTTACCTGCCCAAGAAGTGCAGTCAGTTGCCGCGTCCAGGGTTCCTTCAGACGCGCTTCGAGAGCATGGAATTCAGCGCGACCATGAATCGGAAAGTTCGGGAGTTCGCCTTGTTCCGTGCCAGTCATCTCGCCTGCATTCACATCTGATACAGGATGTTCGTCGAGCGGAATATGCATTTCATCCAGCCAGACCGACGCACTTCCGGACAATGTGGTTGACTGTGACAGTACGGGCGCGATTAACGCCAGATTTTGCTGAGTGTGCGATTCGGAAATCGTTGCGTGGTCCAGCACATGAACAGGATCGATGTTGAGCATTCGATGACCATCGGCGTCCGGGCCGATATTTCCAGTGACTGTCAGTTGGCTCAATTCCACAATCGGAATCGCTCGCCACGGCACGCTGAGTTCCAGCGAACCGCCTTCAATGCGAAACGAAAGTTCAGACATTGACGGCCTAACCCCGGACTTCAAGGGCCACTCACCATCAGCATTCAGATGCACTTTGAGGGACGAACCCACGAGCAGTATTTCACCGATATGAACCGGGTCTGTGATAAAGGACAGCAGACCTTTTGATGTTCGGATCTCCTGCACGGTCCACTCGAACTGACCTTCCGCATCCGCCATGCGGACGTTTTTGAAAATCAGTGGAGCAAACCAGCCGCCGGTGGCCCATTCCGCCGTGGCTGGCAATTCTTCGTTGCCGATCGAAGAATTCAGCAGGCCGTTTCGCATGGTCGTAGCGGTCAGGACCATCGGTGTCGCACAGACACCCGCACCCAGAATGGAAAGGATGATCGATGTTGCTACGACGCCACGACGCTTCCAGAATTGCGAATTTCGGGGAGCAGTCGCAAGCTGAGCCGACTGGTTTGAAACGTCCACTGTCTGCATGTGCAATATTCTCCATTTGAACCGACAACGCTTCCAAGCAGTTTGCACGCCGATTATCAGCGATTCACGTTGCACAAGGCATTCTAACATGCGGCCGCTTCGAAAGTAACGGTTTCTGTGTTTTACGCACGACTGGCTAATTTCTGAATTTGTAGGGTGTGACAAGCGGCAGCGCAGGCACACCAGACCGGTGATATGGTATGCCTGCGCGTTGCTTGTCACACCCTACGACTGCCGCAACAACGGGAACAGTCATCGTTCGTTCGAAATGCTGGGTTCCTTTGCCTACACTGAGGCGAGAGCGAACGGGAACCCGCTGCTCCGCTGTCAATCTCGTTTCAGTATGCTGTCCTCTTTTTGAGAGATATGATCGATTATGAATCCAACTTCCGAGCAAATACTTGCCACGGTGTTGTTCACGTGCGCAGTGGTTCATACGTTTAGCGTCAAGCAATTTGCGAAATGGGCTCACAAGTATCCGGAAGGCTCGATTGGCGAGAATCTGTTGCACTTTCTGGCTGAAACGGAAGTCGTTTTCGGTCTGTGGGCTGCGGCGCTGTTCGTTGGAATCGCCGTTCTGAATCGTTCGCTGCATGCTGCGATCGAGTACATCGAAACGATGAAGGCCAGTTTTAACGAACCGAAGTTTGTGCTTGTCGTGATGGTGGTGGCCGCAACCCGCCCAATCGTGAATCTGGCTGAGGCGATTATTCTGTGGATTGCCCGACTGCTGCCATTCAAAGAGAGTGTCTCTTTCTACTTTGCGGCGCTTGCGTTTGGCCCGCTGTTTGGATCGTTCATTACAGAACCGGCGGCCATGACACTGCTGGCGTTGCTGCTGAAACGACGTTATTTTGATGGCAACATTGGCAAAGTGTTGGCCTATTCCACGATTGGTTTGCTTTTCGTAAATGTTTCGATCGGCGGCACTTTGACGCATTTTGCCGCTCCGCCGGTGTTGATGGTGGCGACCCCATGGAATTGGGGAACCGTCTTCATGGCCACCACGTTTGGATGGCGTGCAGCGGCAAGTTGCCTGTGTTCGACTCTGCTGATCACCATCGTCTTCTGGAAACAGCTCAATGCTGTTGAACAGGACACCACGAAGTCTGACCCAATACCCCCGTGGCTGACGGCACTACACCTCATTTTTCTCGCATCAGTAGTAGGATTTGCACATCATCCAGACATCTGTTTTGGCATCTTCATGGTCTTTCTGGGGTTGGTGACAGCCACTCACGAGTACCAGGATTCTCTAAAGCTGCGAGAAGGACTGCTGGTTGGATTTTTTCTTGCAGGTCTGGTCACGCTCGGCAAGCCTCAATCCTGGTGGCTTGAACCCTTGCTCAATAACAGCCAGATGACCGCAACTAAGCTGTATTTTGGTGCCACAGGTCTGACGGCAATTACCGACAATGCTGCATTGACTTTTCTCGGGACACAGGTCAAGGGTATTTCGGATGAGCTCAAATATGCTCTGGTCGCCGGTGCCGTTTCCGGCGGTGGTCTGACCGTGATCGCGAATGCCCCGAATCCGGCCGGAGCGGGAATCCTGCAATCGTCTCGCGCGTTTGGTCAAAATGGACTCAGCCCAGTGGGGCTGCTGCTGGGAGCCACCCCTCCCACTTTGATGGCGATCGCGTTTTTCTGGCTGATTGCGTAGGACCGGCGCAGCATTAACTGTCGTCTTTCGGGCGTGGAGCACGTTTTTAACGTGCTCGTCACGATGGAATCGTGCCCCACTTATTTCTGTCTCAGTCCTTAGCGAAGTTCGCGGCGCTCAGAACATTACAACTTCGGCTTCACGATGTCAGACCGTCGCGAAGTCAGCAGAGCCGAAGCGGCAATCGTGGTTATGGACGTCAGTTCGACAATCCATTGACTGCTGAGTCCTGCACACGATTGCCGAAACGCGGCGTCGAATCGGTGAAATGGAGACGGCCCATCCGCCTGGTGGAACGAAGTCGCTCGAACGAGGAAAAAGCCACTAAGTAAGATTACGCCAACTAACGCAGGCGAGTTTTTCTTCAGTTGCCCGAACGCAGACAGGATAAGGGCACCCACGACCAGGACTCCTCCGACACCTGCAATGGTGACCAAAACGGTACGGCGAACGTTTCGGCTCCGATACCAATCCTGTGACTCCACAAAGCTTCTCAGTATCTCAATCACCGATTCTCGGAGGTTGAGCGCGCGATCTGCGATCAGGAGCATCATCATGATCGAGATCATCAGCCAGAACGACGGAGAACTCCTCAACCCATGGCGCCGTGCGGAGGACTGCCGACGAAAGGCAAGCATACATCCCATGAATGTCACTGAAAGTCCCGTGTAAAACAATCCCTTTGCAATGGGCGGCGGGCCAAGCTTATCCTCTTCAAGACATCGAATCATCCAGTAGCCATTGCGAAATGTTTGGGCAACGCGATTGACTCGGGCTCGGACGTTTTCGGGAGCCGAGACCTTCTCTGCGCGTTCAATCGCCCGCAGTGCCAGTCCCAGTTCGACTCGATCATACAGCCCCGGAACCTGTCTCGGTGGATCGTCACTGTAAGGTCTGCCCGTCTTCTTTATCGATTTTTCAACGCATGCGTAAAACGTCGTCATCTCGTCTGCTGCCGGACCAAACATTCCCTTGATCCACTCATCAGTAAGTGTTTGCGGATTCGCTTCAGGATCCCAAAGCAATTTGGTAAGCACGTAGTACAGCGGACCGTCAAGAGCCCAATCAGACAGCGGACTCTGGCAGAAATACCGTCGAATGCCCAACGTATGAAAGTACTTGATATCGGACGCAAAGTTCTGCAGGATCGGTCGCGGAAGGTTCCACCACATGGACTTGCCGACATAGCTGTAAACCGTCATGTCCGGCGAAAGCTCTCGCCATTTGAGCAGTAACTCATTGAACTGGCGATTGGCCTCTGACGACGGATCCGATATTGCGCGACTGTAATCAGCCGGAACATAATGGCATACAAACGGGACAAGGCCAGGGACAGGTCGCACAGAATCCGGAGGCTCAACGTAGTTCAAATACGCAAGCATGAGCAGATTGTGATCCGGATGTGACTCGGCAATTCGAAGAGCGACTTCATTGCCGAACCAAAAGAGTCGATCTCCAACGAATGGCTCGTCGCGGCCTAAATCGACTCGCGTGGCTCGGCCTCCGCACAGCCGACGATCCAGCTCGATGCATCGAGTACACTTGCACCAGCCGAAACCATCGTTCGGAGTGATGGAAACAACCCGGCAATTGGAGTCGGCATCAAAGATCTCGCGAACGCGACTGGTAAATTCTTCAATTAAACCCGGCGCAGTCAAACACAACTGTCCTCCGACGTCTGCGAGGGTTTTCGTGCGTTGCCCATCCGCGTTCATGAACCAGTCGGGATGTCCTGCAAAGTACTTTGAAGCGGGAATCAATTGCGAAAACGTATGAACGTCGCGTGCCTGTGAGGGCAAGAACAGAGCCATCCCGTTCTTACTGGCTGTTTCAGGCGGAAAGAAGCCATTCATTCCCAGCTTTAGACCCCAGGGTTCCAGGTAGGGCTGATATCCCTTGAACAGCCGCCAGTCAAAGGCCGGGCGTGAGTCAACGGACAGCTCGGGAACATCGATTGCAGGCAGATTTGGAACAATTTCGTCGTCCGGATTATGAGTCAGCCAGCGACACCCCAGTGCTTCGAGAAAGCGGTAGGCTCCGTACAATGTTCCTCGGTCACTGCCGCCGCAAATGACAACACCTTCCGGAACGGACTGGATGACAAATCGCTCGGAGTGCTGCGTCAGATCCTGAGGAACATTTCGCTGTGCGACTGTCGTGGGACCGATGTGGAGTGCAATTGACTGCGTTGCCTCACCTTCACGAACGATTCCAACATCCGCGCCGGACATTCTTTTAAGATACTTCGCAATTTCTGCAGCTGCACGCCGCACAACGACGCCACCGCCATCCGATGGCACGACAATCTCACATTCCGCGGCACCGTCGTCTATGATGCGAGTTTGGCCCTCAACGCTTTCCGACAGAACAGCGCAAGCAAGTACGGCGATCAGCCAACAAGGTTTCATTCAGCAGCCTTTGCGACTTCCTTGTCGCTGACATCAACCTGGTGGGCCTGCGCTCCGCTGGTCCCACCCTACAAATTGACAGATTGACCTGCGAACTCAGATCGCCCGCAGAACCGCTGCAGCACTTTGGCCCATCGCTGTGCGATTGACTGTCACAGCAGTGCGGTTTCTCATGCGAACAGCCTCGCCACGCACCACGTTCAGACCACAGCGCGGGTCGGGGATCTCGTAATTGAGTGTGGCCGGGACATAGCCGTTCTTCAAAGATAACAAAGTCCCGGCGAGTTCAACGGCACCGGCACCCGCATCAAAATGACCGACATAACTTTTCAATGCCGTCACGGGAACGTTCATAATGTAATCGCCAAGCACACGATGATAGGCTCTTGCTTCGACAATGTCATCCGGCTGAGTGCTCTTACCCTGAGCATTGATGTGGCCCAGCTCATTCGGGCGGACGCCTGATTGTCGCAACGCCGATTCCATGGCTCGCACAAGACCCAGGCCAGCGGCTTCATTCGCCGCACCACGTCCGTCGCAACCTGCGCCTGTGCCGAGAATTTCTGCGTAGATTTCCGCACCGCGTGCGACAGCGTGTTCATAGCTCTCCACCATGAACGAAGCCGCACCTTCACCCACAACTGCACCTTCCCGTTCGAAGTCGAACGGTCGGCAGGCGCGTTTTGGATCATCCGATCGACGAGACAAACCTTCAAAGCTATGGAACTTGGCTATGTCCACCGGATGAATGTTCGAACTGCAGGCACCCACTATCATGCAGTCGGCTCGATCAGCTTCGATCACGCGTACCGCTTCCGACAACGCCAGCAACGCCGATGCGTCGCGGCAGGTAATCGTATTATTGGGACCGCAGGCATTGTGATCGATAGAAACGTGGCTGGCAGGCATGTTCGGCATCTGACGCAGCAACCACAAGGGAGCGATTTCAGCCAGTGCTTCCTGCCCCCATTTACCGAAGTCAATGCCACCTTCAGCGCGGCAAACTTCAACGGCGGCAGCGAGTTCACTGGGGTGACAGGTCATTCGCCCGGAACCGAAGACAACGCCAAATCGTTCAGGATCCACCATCCCGGCTGCCAAACACGAATCCTTCACCGCCAGATTGGACGATGCAACGCCCAACTGAATCGCCCGAGTCATCACTTTCACGAATTTCTTGTCGCGCAGATAGTCGGCAGGATGAAAATCGCGAACTTCGGCACCAAATGCCGAAGGCAGTCCATCCGACGGCATCGATTGCAGAAAGTCGATCCCGGACCGACTGTGCACAAGACTGTTCCAGAAATTTTCATTGCCGATGCCAATGGGTGACACCACACCGACACCCGTCACAACAACGCGGATTCTGTTGCGCCCAGCCATGGTAACGCCTCACATCAGACACCCGCATCGCGACTCAATGCTTTGCAGATGTGACCCATCTTGGATTCATCGGAAAATCCATGCCGATGAAAGACCGGCCCTGTTTCCCCACGAACTCAAGGCTGATCATATGCGACATCCCGCTTTATCCTCTACGTCTCTTTGCCCCCGCAAAGAAATGTATCGGCGATCCAGCTTTCAATGATGTCGGCAAATTCTGTCTTCGAATACAAAGCATCCCCGCTCCAGTACCCAATCACAGAACTTTCACGCTGGTGATTACACGCCGATTGGATGAACCTGTCAAGTCGTCAATTTGCCCGTCGGCTCACTTCGCGATTTTGGAATGTGTTCTCATGTTCAGGACAGCGTGAGTTTTTGAAAGTTGACCTACAAAACTCCCAGCAATTTGAGGAATTCTCGACAAAAATCGGGGTGAGCTGGCCATGCTGGGGCAGTCACAAGATTCTTATCAACGAGAGCCTTGTCGATGGCAATTTGGGAATACGTTCCGCCAGCCAGCATGATCTCAGGACCACACGCCGGATACGCCGTACACGTCCGGCCTTTCACGATGCCCGCCGCCGTGAGAATCTGCATTCCGTGACAAATGGCGGCGATCGGCTTATTCGATTTGTCGAACACACGCACGATTTCGAGGACACGCATGTTAAGTCGCAGATATTCTGGTGCCCTTCCACCCGGAATCAACAGCCCGTCGTAGTCGGATTCTTTGACCGTGGCGAAGTCTGCGTTCAGCGTAAAATTATGGCCAGGCTTTTCGCTGTATGTCTGATCGCCTTCGAAATCGTGAATCGCCGTGCGGATCCTGTCCCCCGATTTTTTATCAGGACAAACAACATCGACCTGAACCCCGACGGTCAACAAAGTCTGATACGGAACCATGATCTCGTAGTCCTCTACGAAGTCTCCTGCGAGAAACAGTACACGTTTTGGGATCATCTGAAATTCCTGATTGTTGATTGTGAATGGTCCTGAAACAGCCATCCGGGCTGAAATTGTCGCATCTCTGCACACCTCACAGCGATTCGAGGAATGCGGCTGTCTGTAAAGATGCTTCGTTTCTCATCTGCCAGTGCAGCAGATGCCCGGCGGTCGGAAAATCAATCCGCGTGCAGTCGGACAACTGGCTGACGAGGCGATCAGCATCGTCAGCGGGCAGCATGCCTCCCAACGCCGTGTTGCCCCGAAGGAGCAGGGTAGGGCATCGGATCGCCTTGAAGATTGACTCTGCGTTGTAGCCTTTCTGCCAGTCGTCTTCCAGAATTGTCCTGATGACGTTGGGGTCGAGTTGCCGGACACAGCTTGCCGTAAATCGCAGAGAAACTGCGTCGCGAACCTCGCCAAGTTTCATCGTTCTGCCATCCGCCGTGGGCTTCATGGGGACATCTCTCAGTTGCGATGCGATTTCGTGTGACGAAAGATCCATGCGACCGGCCCATTGCCGCATGGCCACAAACGTCGGATGATAGTTTGTCGCTTCAAGGTTTTGCCAATACCCCAGCGACGGCGGATCTTCAAGTATCATCGCCGACACCGCATCGGGCATTTGAGCGGCCACTGCGGCTGCGACGAGCGACCCCAGCGAATGACCGTAGACGATCGTCGGGCGACCGATCGCTTCCAGAGCGGCTACTGCATCGTGGACGTAATCCGTCACATGATATCGCATGTCAGCGCGACCCGACTGACCGTGGCCTCGAAAATCAATCGCCGAAATTCGCAGCTGATCCGGCAGCATGGCGGCAAACCCGGAGAAAGTCCGCCCGGCTCTGGCAACTCCGTGCAACATGAGCACGTCGCGGCCGTCACCGGATTTCAGTTCGAACATGTGGATAGAAACACCGTCGCCGGTCGTAAGTTCTTGATTGGGCATGTAGAGTCCTTAGTTCGACTGTTTAACTGTCGACCTCAACGGCCTCGTGCCGTTGGTGAATTAGATGGTGGGACAAATCCGTGGGGGGTGTCGTCTGCCAGTGCTTTGTCAGTGATGTATTGATGGTCTGTGTGCCACTGGCTCCGCCAGTGTTTCATGCGAATGGAGAACACTGGCAGAGCCAGTGGCACACATCAAAGCACGTTGGACAACGCACTAGCCCACCATCGCTTTCACCATCCGGGCAAGTTGTAACATATTCGCCGAATTCAAGTCGGCTTGAGCCTATGCGAATTCATCGTCTTACCGCATTTCAGATTCCCATCGCCTTGAGGAAGCCCGTGCGCCATGCATCGCACGAACGTCGAGCAAACGAAACGCTCATCCTGCGCTGCGTAATGGACGACGGAAGCTGCGGCTGGGGCGAAGGGCTGCCGCGACCGTATGTGACGGGCGAATCAATGGATTCCGTCTGGCGGCATCTGGAACAGACCGACTTTACACCGCTCCGCGATGCCACGTTTTCCTGTGCCTCCGATGCCAGCCTTGCGATCGATGACTTTCGATTCGCAGATGTGGCGGCTGATGAGGGCATCGACGTTCGCGAAAGTTTCGGCAACTCCGTCCGGTGTGCACTGGAACTCGCGATCCTTGATGCCGCGTGCCGTGCAGATCAGATCAGTCTGGGCGATTTCATTCTGCAACATCCCGCCTTGAGGCAAGCGACCGTTGAGAATAGATCAATACATCAGCCGCCGGGCGCTAGCCCACGGTCTCCCGAAAGACCAGACGAACCGAACGCTAGCGCGTTCCGGCAAGTCCAGGGCAGACCGGTCAATGAGGTTTTCTACAGCGGTGCAATCACTTCCATGACGCCGCGAGGTCAGTGGATCTCGGCATTAAAAATGAAGTTGTTTGCGTTTCGTCAGGTGAAAGTCAAGGTAGGCGCCGATGGCATCAGTGACGTTGATTTGCTGCGACGTGTGCGGAGGATTGTCGGACGCAAAGTGAACCTGCGACTGGATGCAAATGAAGCATGGTATTGCGATGAAGTGGCTTCAAAAATTGCTCCGCTGATGCCATTTCTGCCAACCAGCCTCGAACAACCAGTCCCGCATCGTGAAGTGGCGGGGCTCAGGCAGGTACGATCGGAAATCCACGTCCCCATCATGCTCGACGAATCCCTGTGCTGCCGGGAAGACGCCGAGCGTGCAATCGTTGGCCAATGGTGTGATTTGTTCAATATTCGGCTTTCCAAATGCGGCGGGATATCGCGGTCACTTGAACTCGTCGCATTGGCGCGTCAGCATGGCATCGGTTATCAACTGGGGTGTCAGGTTGGTGAGACGGGGATTCTCTCTGCCGCCGGCCGCCACTTCGCCTGCAACGTGCCGGACATTCGATATCTGGAAGGTAGCTTTGATCGTTTTCTGGTCCGCGAATCGCTCACGGAACAGGATCTGACGTTCCACTACGGAGGCAAGGGACCGCGACTGCACGGCTCCGGATTGTCCAGCGACGTAAAAGAATGCCGGGTTCGCGAACTGGCAGTGAGGACGCTGGACATCATTGTACCGTCCAATGATCCGGCGACATCATGAATTATTTCCGCGAATGCATCGGGAGCGTTCGGCAGATCGTTTTCAAAGCAGCCCTTCACAAAGCAGCCCTTCGTCCCGGTTCGATCCAGGAACCACATCGACCGAGAAGTACCCCGGAATGGAACGCTGCGCACCGTGTCCCTGCAACAGCGGTCGAAAGTACAAGTTCTGTTGCTGGGCACGTGACCGCTGATTCAGTTGGTTTTCCAAACCAAGGGATGACCCGCGATCCTGGAGCGCCCTGATGAATCGAACATTAGCTGCCGGGTGAAGGTACTATCAGCTGACACTTGTGTTGATTCTCGTTCTGCCCGACGCTCATTCTGCGGACCTGAACGCCTTGATTATTTACCTCAAGCAGCGATCCACTTTCCATTCCCCGTCTTCCTGCCCGAGTAAGATTCGCACGGTCTCTCCAGTCTTCCCGCGAAACAGGTATTCAGTACGAGGCTGTTCGGCGACTGTGACACTCTGAACGGAAACAAAATCCAGTGGCTGTTGGAGGAACTTGACAGAATTGACATCCCGCATGAATGCTTCCTTGCCTTGTGCGCTCTTGAACTCTGCTGTTGTTGACTCCCACGCCTGATCCGGATGACCATGCTGCAACGCCCGCAGGAACTCTTCCCCTACGCTGCGACCGGCCTCAAAGGCTGGCTGGCTGCCTGTACGAGTCCACAACCAAATCGCAATCGCTGTGGTGACCAGCAAAGTGACCACCAGCACCGCAGTTTTTGCTTGACCTCGCCGCTTGGCGGATGAGCGAAACGGCATGAATGGAATCTCCTGATTGGCCGTTATTTCCTGGGAAACTGGCGACCCCTGATTTTGAAAAGCAGTCGCGATGAAAAGAACAATCAGGTGCGTAGCCATGGCTTACTGATCGAGTGACTGCGTTTCGCCGCCACTCCGCGTCCCGACAGCTCTCCATACTCCGAGATCGATGTTGTCACTCACGGAACGCGCAGATCCGTCCATCAACAGCGTATTCACAATGCCCGTGTGATAGCTTCGAGCCGTAATTGCCGCATAAGTGGGTGCAGTAGTCGATTCCCCATCGCGCATGGACGTGATGTCGATACTATAAGTAATCCCTGCGTTCACATAGGGAACGCGGGAATTGGGAGTGAATGTAGTCGTAACACCAGATTCATGGACATCGCCTTCTACCCATTCCGTATGCCCGTTGGAATCGAACGTCCCGCCATAGTAGGCCGATGCAGCAGCTGGGTTGGCTGGCGGAGCAACACCCGGAGTGGAGGGATTGTTTGTGTCCCACAAATTGGGTTGAAACGCCTTCACCTCAGCAACGCCCAGTGTGTTGCTCAGTCCATCCGTCGCGTCGGCCGCCCTGAAGGCTCGGTTTGGATGAAACATGCCATCCCCCACATTTCCTGTCAATGGATCGTAAATGAACCACGTGCCCTCATTGAAGCCATAGTTCAAAGGGTAATGCACAAGTGTTGGCGTGATCCGGGCTCGGTCATTCACTTCGCTGGGGCACATGTAGATCGCCACGCGCGTCTTCGCTGCCAGGGGATTGGTTGTAAACTCCGAGCTGACATTCCAGTCAATGAGATTCGACAGGTTTACCTGTTCGATGTAGGGAAGCAGCCGGACGTGCGCTGAATACGGTTCAAATGTCCTTCCCATCGGCAGAACGGACACCGGCGGAAAGCGACTGAAGGTGTCGAGGTAATTGTGCATTGCGAGACCAATCTGTTTGAGATTGTTGCGGCACTGAGTTCGCCTCGCAGCCTCGCGGGCCTGTTGCACTGCCGGGAGCAGGAGGGCGATCAGAATCGCAATGATCGCAATCACTACCAGCAGTTCGATCAGAGTGAAGCCGCGAGTACGATCACGCAAATTGGAAACTCGCATCGGATCTCTTTCAAAAACATTCATTGTTTGCCTGTTACGGTTACCGCCACTTACGAAATCACATCCGCAATTACTTTTCCATGCACATCGGTCAGTCGATAATCGCGGCCCTGAAAACGGTAGGTCAACTGTTCGTGGTTGAAACCGAGCAGATGCAAAATCGTCGCTTGCAGGTCGTGTGGCGTGACTTTGTTCTCCACGACGCCAAAACCCAGTTCGTCGGTCTGACCGTAGTTGAAACCACCTTTGACTCCACCGCCAGCCATCCACATCGTAAAGCAGTCCGGGAAGTGGTCGCGGCCCAGGATGTTGCTCGCCGCTGTGCGACCTTCACGGAACGGCGTGCGTCCAAATTCTCCACCACAGACAATCAGCGTATCCTCAAACAACCCGCGCTGTTTGAGGTCTTCGATCAGGGCCGCAATCGGCTTGTCGGTCTTCGCCCATTTGTTGGTGAGCCCATCTGTGAGGCCTTCGCCAGCACCGGTTCCGTGGAAGTCCCAGCCCCAGTCAAACAGTTGCACATATCGCACACCTTGTTCCACCAGTCGTCGTGCCAGCAGGCAATTGTTGGCAAAACTGGATTCCCCCGGCTGTGCGCCGTAGGCTTCCTGAGTCTCCTTCGTTTCCTTTGTGATATCCATGACTTCCGGCACGGAGGCTTGCATGCGATAAGCCAACTCGTACTGTGCAATACGGGTGATGGTCTCCGGATGGCCAAGTTCCTGTGCCTGCAGCTGGTTGAGTTCCTTCAAAGCATCCAGCGATCTGCGGCGAATCGCACGATCCATACCAGCGGGATCCGAAACGTACAGGACCGGGTCACCCTTGGAACGACATTGGACTCCCTGAAACACGGATGGCAGGAATCCGCTGCCGTAGGAGTTCGCTCCGCCATTCGGCTGGACACCGCTGCTGATGAGAACCACAAATCCTGGCAAGTCCTGGTTTTCCGTTCCCAATCCATAGGTGACCCAGGATCCCATTGAAGGTCGGCCTGAACGCGGAGATCCGGTGTAGATCAGCAGTTCCGCAGGAGCGTGATTGAACTGGTCCGTGTTCATCGAATGAATGAAACACATGTCGTCAGCGACGCGATGAAAATTCGGTACGGCATCCGACAGCCACGTTCCCGATTGACCGTGCTGCGTAAACGTCCGCGGTGTGCCGAGCAGTTTTGGCACGCCGGACGTAAACGCGAATGTTCGACCCTTGAGGAATTCATCCGGGCAATCCTGTCCCGTGCGTTTCACAAGTTCCGGCTTGTAGTCGTAGATGTCCAGATTCGGCGGCGACCCGGTCAGGTGCAGATAGATGACTCGCTTCGCCTTTGCGTCGAAGTGCGGCTTTCGTCCCTGCAACGGCGTGGTGGGATCGATGGGGATATCCGCCTGAGCCAGTCCGCCGTTGAGTGAGGAAAGTGCGATCGCTCCCAGTCCGACGCCCGACGAAGAAAGAAAGTGGCGGCGAGTCTGATGTTGCAGCTGAGCGAGTTTACTGTTCATTTCGAAAGACCCTGGCGGGAAAATGGAGGAGCCGTCCACGATGCGTCAGGAGACCGGCGAGCGTGGAGGCACCAGTCCCGTAGTTTGCATCGCGGGGTCAGCAGCATACCAGCAGTTTCGATCGCGAACCAGGACCTGTAGAAGTCAGTCCCCTCCGGCGATTAGTTTTCCGTGATCGGCAATGGACTGTTGCGTTGGCGTTCCATGATCAGGCAGCGACCTCCGTCAGCATATTCGCTGTGATCCATATACACACGCATCAGCAGCAGGCCACGACCTGTGGAGCGTTCGATGAATTCATCCTGAGTCGGATCGGGCACGGCTTGCGGTTCAAATCCTGCGCCTTGATCCTGAATCTCGACCCGCATTCTGTTGTCATCGATCCGACACGAGATCATCACCAGCTTTGATTCATCCAGTTGATTTCCGTGCTTGATTGCGTTTGCCAGACCTTCTTCAAACGACAGCCGCACGGCAAACACATCGCGCGGCGAATAGGCAAATCGTTCCATCAGCTGCACGATCCGGTCTTGCAATGCCAGACCCTCGTGGAGACTGCTGGGGATGCTGACTTTGAATTCCACATGTTCAGTCATAGCGCATTCGAAACCGAAGGGAAACAATAAAACTTCCCCAAACAACGTCTGCGACACATCCCGGAAGCAGCATCGCGCGTGAAAGACGGGAATTCTGAATTCGTCGGACTAACCAACTTTTTTCAGCGCATCGTCGAGGTCGTTACATAACGTCAGCACTTTGTTGAGTTGCGTGATTTTGAATACGTCCAGAATGTCTTTCTGGATACTGCACAGTGCCAGTTTTCCACCGGCGGTGCTGGTTTTCTTGTGCATCGTGATCAGTTTTCCCAGAGCCGCGCTGGAGAGATATTCCACGAGCGTGAAGTCCAGCACAATTTTCTTGCGACCGTCCTTATCAACGAGGGCAAACAGTTCCTGCCCCAGCGCATCAATATTTGCTTCGTCGAGGATCTTCTTTTCCAGAAGACGTGCGACGGTGACACCACTAATTTCTTCGATATCAATCCGACGATCGGACTTTGACATTGCCAGCCCCTCTATCTTCTTTAATATTCCGTTAACCTGCCGGAACAGATTTCTGATCGACCACAATAGCCACCAAGGTCTTCAGAACAGGCTCTTGCCGCAAAATTATCGCAGCCGTCGCAAAAATGCGAATTTGGACCAAACCCGCCTTCCACTGCACTATTCCTGAGGCCTCGATCATTACCCCGCGAACCGATGCTGTCAAGCGATGTCGCCTTACCATTCGCAGGAACGGAATTTCCGACATGTCGGTCGCGAGGATGATTCCGTGCCTTTGACCCCGCGGAGCCTCGGAATGGTGAGATCGGATATGGCCGCGAATCAATCGGAATCGGCATTTTCCTGCAATTTATCAGAAAAAAATTCCGCTAAAGTCGCGAGGACTTGCGCTTGCGTCAAACCGGATGCCTGCGTATCGTGTCGCTGCACTTGAAGTGCGTTACCTCTGCCAGCTTCGTCTTGCAGCAAAACAAGTTGACCCTACAGATAAACCCAACAGGGAACCCGGTCTGATCCCGGCTGACTGTCACGCCGACTATGTCTCGGATCACATGACCCGGGCGTCGGGTGCCCGCCTTTTTCATCTGATCAATGGGTGTCAACCGCGTTTGCTCATGACCGCTGGGAGAGGTTTTTTATTGCGCAATTCTATTGTGGAACGTATTGTGGTCGATCGCCCTGCTTCCAAAGCAGTACGCGACTGCGAAGGGATGGCGGCAGCTGCTGATCCAGACGACGTTTCGCCTCTGCATCGTGTGTTCTGGTACTCAGATGCGCCAGAATGATCAGTTGGTTCTGAAACCTGTCGGCGCGATCCAGGATGTCATCCAGATGCATATGGCCGAACTTGTGGATCTTTTCTTTGCGATGTTCCGGACGAAAAAACGTCATCTCCGTGATCAGCACTTCTGCGGCAAAATTGTCGGGATGCGCATCAAGGCCTCCGGGTGACGTATCTCCCGTGAAGGCCAGAATCGGCGTCAGGGATTCTGCAGCCACTTCGACCCCCTGAAACTTCAGGTCGCGAATCTGATCACCCTGGAGGCCATGGAACTCCGGCTTCAATTTTTTCCGCACGTCGTACACGACGTAGCCGACCGACGGCACAGTATGCGTCGTCGCATACACGGCAACTCGATGTTCGCGCGACAACGTCAGCACGTCGCCGCTCTTCACGCCGACCAGTTCGCAATTCATCCGACCGCGATCCAGTTTCTGCCATGCTTTGAGCATCGCCCAGACCGGATCGACGACCTCTTCCGGCAGATAAATCGTGGGTGGCTCCATCTTCATCATGCGGCGACGCGCCACATACACGGGCAACGCGGCCAGATGGTCCAGATGCGCGTGCGTGACCAGAAAGTACTGAGTCCCCATGAAGGCCCATGGACTGCCTCCCAGTTCAAATCCGATTTTCAGTTCCGGAATGCGCCAGTAGCTCTGCACGGCCGCGCGGGAGTACCCTTCAATCGTCAGTGCTTTATGACGAACGGTTTCATACGGAAGGTTCTCAACCATGATGCGATTTGTTTTCCTCAGACGACTGCGTCAGATCACGGATCAGATAGTCACGCGCATGTTCCGAAAGTCGCTGAGCGGTCATCAGGTCGTAGTGGACGAGGCCGAGGTACACAAGCAATGACCCGACGCTGACAACACTGACAAACAAACTAAACATTGACTTCACTCTGAAAAACGCCTCGCCGGAAATTCCAAAGGGCGAAAAACTCGCCGGGGCATAGATCGCACTGATCATCAATGGCATCAGGTGTGCGACAACTGTTGTCCAGAAGGCAATTCCGCGAAGTGTGGTCCGGTCCATGATTCAATCCTGCTGTTTTGTGAATACGAGAATATGCTGACGCGGCAACACATGAATCGTCTCTGTCCATCGCAGACCGAACTCCGCCTGCTCAACTTCTTTCCTTGCCTGAACCTGTGACATCTTGTGAACTTCCTTGATGGGCACCGTCGGATCTTCCTTGCGGTATTCCACGAGTACCACACGTCCACCTGGTTTCATCGCCCTTGCAATATCCGTCATCATCTCGTGCGGGAATTCGAACTCATGGTACACATCCACCATAATGGCCATGTCCACACTGCCTGGTTCCAGTCCGGTTTTGTACTGCGTTCCCTTCACAGGTTCGATGTTCCTGATGCCAAAGCGTTCGCAGTTGGCTTTCAGGCGTTCCAGCATTTCATCCTGGACATCCACCGCGAAAACTTTTCCATCCGGCAATAACTGCTCGGCCATGCGAAGCGAAATCACTCCGCTGCCGGAACCAATGTCCGCCACCGCGTGACCAGGCTTCAACTGCAGCGAGCGCACCAGCAGCGTCAGTCGTTCTTCTTCTTCGCGACTGGACCGTTCCAGCCAGTCCGCCCCCTGACCTCCTGGCCCGAAACCCATCACATGCGCGATCTCGCGCCCCATGTAGAACTTGCCGATACCGTTGGGATCATGATCCGGACGGTTTTCGTAGCGGCTCTCATCGACGACCGCAGGCGACTTCTTTGCTTCATCTGGTTCTTCAATTGCCAGTGCCACTGATCGGCAGCAGAATGCTGCAAGAAGTATGGTGAAGATCGAAGCAAAGATTGTTTTCATGGCAGGCTGTCTCCAGAAGCGTAGTTTGCTTGTTGATTATCGTGTGCTGAGAGGAATCATAGACACTGCCCGGCGAAAATCCGACCGTGAATTGCAGCGATCATGGCAGAAACCGGAATCGACTGTTTCGCAGGGCGTGCTGACACGAATCTCAGTCGGCGGAGCGACTGAGCTACGGTTCAGCCCTTCACTTTATAGCCGATTGTCTGCAATTCTGTCCGCACTCGATCAACATGGGTGCCCTGGATTTCCAATCCGTCCTCCGTGATGGTTCCACCCGCTCCACATGCATTCTTCAGGCGTTTCAGCAACGATGGCAAGTCGTTGTCCTCCTCCGCCAGCCCGCGAATCACAGTCATCATGCGACCGTGCTTACGTTTTTCCACGGCAATCCGCGCGGTCTGTTTTCCGGGCGGAGTGCGAACTGGTTCCAGCGGCGGACAGATACACTCAGATTCCAGTTTTTCACAGCGATTACAATGCGGTGGTCGATCAAATTTTGTGCCTGCCAGAAGTCCCATGATTCGCTCGCAATTCCTGATTGTATTCTGCCCGCGAATGGCGCAAATTGACACGAATAGTCGCAGAGACCGAGAGTCCGCTCTGTCGGGATGACAAACACTATTCCTGATTCGCGACAATTCGCGATGTTTGCTGGCAAGATGTCTTTCCGGGCGTGTAATCGGCAGCAGTTCCGGCACTTCCCTTGCGCCTGCCGGAACGGCGCTGCGCTTGGTCCGGCCTACAGAGGAATATAGTTCAACGTGTAATATGCCACGGGATGCAGCAGAGGAATCCCGGTAGTGGATCTCAAGCCGTCAGCGTGCAGTTCATGAACGTGTCCGCGTTGCATACCATCAATTTTTAGACGCACTGATCGACCGTCGGCAGCAACATCAATCTGAGTGATGACCGGTTTGGTGTGATCGACTTCCGGGCTGCCGTACGAGGACTGAAAAATGTAACAGTACGTTGCCATCGTCCATGTTTCGGGCTTCCGAGCGATCTCAGGATCGACAGGTTCCGTAAACGTGAGTTCAAACCCGTCCGGCCTTGCTCGCATTTCCTGAATCTCAAATGGCATTTTTCCCGACCAGCGCAGGCGTTCCAGCGAGAATGGCCGAGTCCCTCTGGAACCCCAGCCACGGTTCGTGCCTCCCACAAACATCGTGGCATCGTCCGTCATCCGCAGTGCCAGCGTGCCTGAGCTGATCCCTTCACGAAACGGGAAACAGGCTCCCTGATAGTGGCCATTGATCTTTTCGATGAAGCAACGCATGACTGTGCTGTGCGTCACGTCACCCACGAACAATTGATTTTCAAACGGACCAAATTTCCCCTTGCTCACGTCGCACGCAATTCCGCTGGCGCTTTGCCCCATCTTCTGATACGGAAACAAGATCACAGGCGGTTCGTACTCCGGAATCCTGTCTGCCTCGGTCATGATCCGGCTGCCACTCAGTGGTTCCTGCGGTGCCGAATCCCTGCCTCCTGCAGTCAATGAAAACCACCGATTGCCGCCTGGATGCCCCTGAAACGATCCCGGGCGCAGCCATTTCAAACTGCAGGTGCCGTTCCACGGACCCTGATTGTCAGTGTAAAAGACGTCGCCTTCGGCATTGAAGCCGATACCACCCGGTGACCGAATACCGCTGGATGTCGGGATCGTTTTCCCGGACTCATCAATCCGCAGCGCCCATCCGCGCCAAGGGCAGTCACTGTTAAATGAACCCGTCAGGCACAGCACAACCCACATGTTCCCGTCTTTGTCGAATGGCGAGCCAAACGCATACTCGTGATAGTCGCCGTTAATGCTCCAACTGTCATTGAACGTTTCGAAATCATCGGCTTTGCCATCGTTGTCGGTATCTCGCAACCGTGTCACTTCACAACGCTGCGTGGCATACAACCAGCCATCTTTGTAACTCAGGCCAAGGATTTCATGCATGCCTTGAGCAAACAGTTCGAACGTCGCCGCAGCGGGATCATCGCTCCACGCATTCGAGACTCGGTAAATGTCTCCCCGGCGTGTGGCAATCGCCAGTGTGCCGTCAGGTAGCGGTTCGATCGCTCCCGCCTCCAGCACAATGCCTTGGGGAATCTGAAATCTGGTGAGCGGATAAAAGTCGTCTTCCGCTGGCGGAATTGTATCCTGAGCCTCGACCAGGCTCGACAATAACATGAACAGCAAACAGGCAGTGACTGGCCGGGATCGTATCACGTCAGAAAAAATGCTTCGCATTGTTAGGATCAGCTCTGAAAGTAAAGCAGCAGAATGTAAAATGTAAGAAGACAACTCGACTCGGAGAGTCAAGCTACGTGGAGTTGTATCACCATACGATCGAATAACGAATTATCGCCTTGCCATCGATGTTCAGCTGCACCGGGACCAGCAATTCCTGATGGCCGTCAATCGTCCGAATCACCGGTTCACAGTCGTCAAACTTCAGCGTTATTCCGTTTGTCACAAACACACCATCGACAACATTAATCTTCGAAGCAGCGGCGATTCGCAAATACACATTCTCCATGCGCTCAGAGGACTTGACGATCACCGTTCGCTGGAGACCGCTGTCAGGACTTGCCTCGTACGGTTGCAGGAAATCAGTCACACTGACGTCATTCCATTGGAACTTGAAGGTTGGCACGCCACCAGGATTCAGCGTGTAACCCTTAAAATGAAATCCGTTTTCACGAGGCGACTTGTCTGGCCAGGTTTGATCAAGCGACACCAGCGTCGCGATCGGTGGACCTGCGGGAAGAGTCATGACATGGTCTCCCAGCGGAGTCTGATTCCCAGGTCCGCGATCCACCCAGTGCTTTGACGCATCGATGAATGCACCGTGCCAGATCAGACGCGGCGTCATTTGCTCAGCATCCCAGGCGAAATGGGCCTTCTCCTGAAACCCGACCGCTATCCCCCGCGGCGACAGTCCTTCGATGAAATTGCGATAGATGATCGGTCTGTCGGCCGGAATCAGTTCAATGGCTTCCCGCATCAGTCCGGACGGAATTTTTGCCCGATTGCCATCGAGCAGATACTGCCAGATCGCTTCAATTTGCACGCCTGCATCGCCACCCAGGATGTCGGGCACCACAGACCGCCCTCCTGGCCAGGCGGCCGGCATTCGAGTTCCCGGACGGTACTGTTGTGGATCCATCATATAACGGTGGAACCAGTCACGCCTCAGTCGCCGTGTCATGGTGGTCATGTCGAGCGATTGGATTCCAGTGGCCGCATACTTTTCAAATGTGTGACATTTGATACACGACAATGCCTGGTCGCCAACGATCAGTCGTGCATCGGCTTTGACGCGATGATCGGCTTCCGTCATCACAACAGGAGCGACAGATTCCTGCAGGTCACTGGCGATCATTCGCGGCACCAGAGCATCGGCTGCCGCATTGCCAAACTTCGGCATTCGGGTCTTCATGTAGGGCCGATCTTTCGCACCCTCATTCAGGATCGTCCTGAGCCATGCTTCGTTGAGTTTATCGCCGGCACCATCCAGAGCAGGTGGTACACGGCCTTCATCACCCATCTCCGGTATGCTTCCGACAAAAACATGAGTCATCGCTTCAGACACGCCGCCAATGCTGCCACGGGCATGGCAGGCGTAGCAGTTCATCGTGAGCATGATCTGATTGATCTCGCTCCTTGCAGTTGCGGCTTTCAGCAGGGCATTCGGGCCGCGCGCTGCAAGGATCGCAGCGGTCAGGTCGTCTCGCTGTCGCGGGCCGATGGCAAAGTTCGGGACGTTGGCCGCAGGTTGTTCTGCCAGACAACCGCCGCTTGTTTTCAGGTCGGCGAACTGAGGTGCTTTGCCGGTCCATGCAATCCGCTGTCCGGCATCGCCAAATTGATGGCAGGCCGCACATCCCAGCGAGTCAAAAGCCTGGCGGCCTTTTTCGATCAATTCAAGCGACGCATCGGCAGCAACTTCTTGTGCCGCTGTGACGGCTTCCTGTGTGAGCGTCACGAAGCTGGCCATTGGCTGACGAGGCATGTTCGGGCCTTGAATTTCAACAGCCAGTTCTTCTTCTCCGTGGGCTTCGAAGTATTCAACCACAACCTCGTGAGGCCCAGCCTTGAGAGTCGCGACACCGTCTCGAAACCCCGCCGGATGCACACCATCATGATCGACCACGACCGTCCCGTCGATCAGCAGCTTTGAACCGTCGTCTGAGCTCAGGAAAAATCGAAAGTCTCCGTCCGCCGGGATCTGCAGAAAGCCGGCGAACCGAAGCCCGAATGCTTCAGTTTTTGGAGATGCACTGACCGAAAAATCCGTCGTCTCGCCCGAGTCTGTCGGAGTCAGTTGTGAAAAATCCGGCACGCTTTCCCAGTCGCCTTCGTAATGGTCAAAATGGATGTTGGCCTTCACCCTGACGTTTTTCAGCAGATAGCTGGCGATGTCTCTTGCTTCTTCGGGTTTCAGATTCAGTGCGGGCATTCGTCCCGACGGACGCACAGCGTGTGGATCCTGCAGGAAAGTGATCAGACTGGACAGCGTGTATTTGTCGTCGAGCCTCCCCAACGGCATTGCGAAGTCAGGCGTGGCATAGCTGGCATCGGACGCCACATTTTTCGGAGGGGTGTCTTCCTCCTCGTCCTGCTGTTCCACGGGTAGTGCGAGACCTTTGCGAACGGCTTCGATCGCTGCGACGTCCCGCTGGTCACCATGGCACGCAGCACAGCCCACTGAATGAAATAATGCCTCACCACGTCGCACGGCTCCGATGCTGACACCCGCCGGACGCCATGATGTTCCCTGCGTCAGAAAAGCTGCAATGGCTTCTGCTGTCAAGGAATCTGACTTCACACTTGCGATGCCAGGCATCGCAGTTCCAGGCTTGAGAGCCTGCGGATCACGAATGAATTTCTGCAGATACTCCGCGCTCGTGCGTTCCCCGATCTTCGTCAAAATCGGTGCCTGCCGAGGTGGCAGCACTTCACCAGCGAACGTACCGTGACACGACTGACAATTCAGCTCAGAAATCAGGAGTCGCCCGGCATCCACCGAACTCAAATGGTCAGCGCGAAATCGCTGATACGCAGGAACCACAATTCCGTCGGCAGCAATTGACGGTGTGCCAAGAGCGACCCAAAACAGCAAAAACCTGATTGGAGCAGAGTGGTTCATGGAGAATTGTCGCAATGAATTGGAGGCAGGAATGTTCAGCATCAAATCGCTAACCAGCAGATGTGTTTGAGAAAATCGAGCTTTCCGTGGCGGTTTTTTTTGGGCCGCAAGAACCGAAAGACGGCGAAAGAGACTTCCTGACTTTACCGAATTCTATGTGTCGTGATTTCCCAAACGGTCGTTGGTTTTGATTAGTCTTTCAAGATCGGTCTGAATGCTCCCTGTAAACTCGTTTCTCTTGATCGCACATTGAATCCGGTAGAGTCAGGAATCTTGCGAGTGAGCGAGGCATTTCTTTCGCGTTCTTTCGTTTCTTTCGGCTATAACCCAGTCTCCGCCTGCTGCAGACTCAGCCTTCGCACCACCACAGACGACGCGGCCATCGCAAATGCCGCTGTCATGAACGTCGCGGTGCCATAGATGACTCGCCGTTTTTCGCAGGCATGCGGTGAATCTTCGCGATGCGGGCAGATGCACTGAAATCCCTGGTCGCGATCCCATTCCGGAACTTCAGGTGCGCGGACTTCTTCTTCGGAATAGACCACGGGCAGACCCATTTCGCCATCGGTCCCGTAGCCTCGTCGAACCAGCTCCCTGCGCAGCACACGGGCGAGCGGATCGACTTTCGTGCGACTCAGATCATCAACGCGAATTTGAGTCGGATCAAGTCGAGCACCCGCACCCGTGATGCTGATCACAGGAATGCCCTGCGTCAGACACGTTTCCAGCAACTGCACCTTGGATGTGACATTGTCGATCGCATCCACGACAAAGTCCGGACGAGGCGTCAGCAATGCGGCGGAAGTGGATGCGTCATAAAATGACTGCACGGGATCAACCCACGCTTCCGGATGAATCGCGCGAACACGTTCTGCCAACAGCGCCGCTTTCGACTGTCCCACGGTTCCGGGAAATGCCTGCAACTGCCGGTTCACATTGGTCAGGCAGACGTCGTCGAAATCGACAAGCGTCATGCGTCCCACCGCCGATCGCGCCAGTGCTTCTGCCACGTAGCTTCCGACGCCCCCCAGACCAAAGATCGTCACGTGCGAACTCAGCAGACGGAGCACACCATTGTGTCCCATCAGCCGCACAAAGCGGTCCCAGCGACGATGAATCCGATCCGGAACGGGCGGCAGATCTTCCCGATTCGGCCGCGCTGCCAGAACCGGCGCCGATTCCCAAGCGCGAATCCGCGTCTGCTTTGGCAACGCCGCATCCAGTTCCGGCATCGCGGATCCGCCGGTAACGGAACAACAGTGATCATCAGATGAAGGCGAATGCAGGAGAGACGCTCCGGTTAAAATACGAAAGTCGAATGAAGTCTGATTCGCAGTGTGACGGACGCTGCGATTCAGAACAAGTCGCCCAGACGAGTACCTTGGCCATTCTTGTCCGAGATGGGCGTCGAGAGCTGTTCGTAAACCAATCGTGTTTGTGCGGCCATGTTGCTAATCCGACGACGGACAGGAATGTCCATCCTACATGAATCGCAGGACGCTACGCATTCATACCGCGAACCGCTAGACTCAGGGGCCGAACTTTCCAGACCTCACGCTCCTTGGACGTCTCGCCCATGAAACTCTCGAACTTATTTCGCTTTTTCGTTGCTCTTACGTGCCTGATTTTCTGTTTCCCGACGGTGATAGCGGACGATGCGATGGGGATTGCTTTGCCAGCCACCGACGATGGACTTCCGGGTGCCGGGCCGATCCGCCGCTACGATTGGTTCAAGAGTCTCTGGAACGAAAGGCGTTCAGCATGGGCGAAGCAGGTCGAACAGGATCAGAACGCCGTCGTGTTTCTCGGTGACTCAATCACACAGGGCTGGGGTGATGACCTGCACGGCGCGTTTCCGGGCTTGAAAGTTGCCAATCGAGGCATCAGCGGAGACACAACGCGCGGGATGCTCATTCGACTCAAGGGCGACGTGCTGGACCTCAATCCTTCGGCCATTGTGATGCTGATGGGCACAAACGACCTCGAAGAGAAGGCCGAGCCACAAGTCATCGCCAACAACGTGAAGCTCATCATCGCGGCATTGAAGAAATACAATGCAGAAATGCCGATCGTGCTGTGTCAGGTTTTTCCAAGCTCTGAATCAAAGAGTCGCCCCGCCGAAAAGATCAAAGAAATCAACAAGCTTTGTGCCAAGGCCGTTCAGGGCGATCCGCAGATCACGGTCCTGGACACATGGACTTTGTTTGCCACCGAAAAGGGTGATGCCAAAGCGGACGAGATGCCCGACCTGCTGCACCCTAACGAAGTCGGCTACGCCAAATGGGCCGGCGCACTGCGGCCTGTGCTCGCCACGCTGGGTTTTGTCGAAACAGATGTAGATGACTTTCCGCTTGAGCATGGTTTTGAGGGTCTGTTCAATGGCAAAGACCTCACCGGCTGGGGCTATCGTGCGACGCCTGAAAAATCACGCGCCGGGGCACTGAAGTGGATGGCGAGTGATCCGGGTGTCTCATGGCCGTTTGTGGACGAACCTGTCAGCTTCGATGGCAAAGCTGTCACGCCCGAAGGTCGCTATCTGGCCAAGAACGGTCGACTCATCGTGACGACGCCACCGGAAGGCCGCAAAATCCAGCAATTGTACACGACTCGCGATTTCAGCGGAGACTTCACACTCAAGCTGGAATTCCGAGCCACGCCGAACGCCGACAGCGGCGTTTTCATCCGCGAGCCTCAATTGCAATGCCGCGACTTTCCTCTCGCCGGACCATACAAAGAGCTGAAGAATTTCAGGTCCGGTGACTGGAACGAGCTGATCGTTGAAGTGAAAGACGGTATCGCGCACTGCACCTGCAACGGCGAAGTGATTGAAGAAGCAATGAAAGTCCCTGCTACCGGCCCGATCGGGCTGGAAGGTGACCGAGGCCAGATGGAATACCGCCGAATTCGGATCAGTCAACAGTAGGATGGATATTCATGTCCGTCGGATGACCAAGCAACGTAGGCAATCGGAAGAATGTCGAGTTCGAAACATGCTTCCCCATGCGATCACCCTCCTTCTTAATCCTACTCATAATCATAATCTTAATCGATTCGCGGCTCCGCTTGCTCCGCAAATCCGCACGTCGGACGCTGCAGTGAGTGATTAAGATTAAGAGCAGGATTAAGATTAAGAATGAAAAGCAACACGATCGATCGTCCACATGTGCGACCGACTCGGACATGAATGTCCAAGCTACGCGAATTGCACTCGACTCGGAGAGTCAAGTTACAACTATCCCATCAATTCCGGAATCGGTTTGCCATGATCCACGATCGGTGTCGGTCGACCGTTGAAGTCCTTGATGAGCGTATGCGCGGCGTCGATGCCGAGGTGATGGTAGATCGTGGCGAGGAAGTCACCGGCGGAACAAATTCGTTCGATGGAATCTTCGCCGCGTTTGTCGGTGGCACCGATGACGCGACCGGTTTCAATTCCACCTCCGGCCCAGATGTTTGAAAATGCCCGGGGCCAGTGATCCCGCCCCGGCTGAATCGTTCCGGCTGGCGCGCTGGCATCGCCGGCACCGGTGCTTGGGGAATGTTCGATCTTTGGTGTGCGTCCGAATTCCCCCGTGACGACAACGAGAACTCGCTTATCAAGCCCGCGTTGGTAGATGTCTTCAATCAGCGCGGAAACGGCCTGATCATATGCCGTGGCCCGGAATCGCAGTGCATCGAAGACGTGGTGATTGACGGCATGGTCGTCCCAGTTCTGAACGCGGCCACACAGCGGGCCGTTCAGGCTGGTTGTCAGAACTTCGACACCCGCTTCGATCAATCGACGCGACATCAGTAACTGCTGACCCCAGGAATTGCGACCGTAGCGGTCTCGCGTGCGGTCATCTTCTTTTGTCAGATCAAACGCATCACGCGTCTGCGGATTTGTGAGCAGCGTCATGGCCTGTTCTTCGAACTGATCGAGTGCGCCGAGTTCCCCTTGCCGATCGAACGCACGTTCGAGAGTGTCCAGATTCTGCCGCAGCGAAGAGCGTCGGTCGATCCGCTGGATTTCGCTCTGATCTGACAGCCCGATGTTCGGCACGGAAAATGTCGGCAGGTTTGGATCGCCATTCACGGTGAACGGTGAATAGGCATCGCCGAGATACGCCGGCCCGTTGTATTCCAGCGGAGGTTTAAGACCTACATACAGCGGTAACGGATTTGTCCGAGGACCACTCTGCGAACGCAGATAATTTGTAACGGTCATCCAGTCAGGAAATTTTGGTTTTGGCTTGTCGCGCGTGTCCGGATCTCCGGAAAGCATCTGCATCGAGCCGGCCGGATGTCCGCCGGCTGTCTGACGCATTGATCGCAGCACTGTGAACTTGTCAGCGATCGCCGCCTGCATCGGAAGCAACTCCGTAAACTGCAAGCCGGGCACCTTCGTGTCAATTGTCGAGAATGGACCGCGATATTCACTGCCGGAGTCAGGCTTCGGATCATACGTATCAATATGCGAACAGCCACCCGGCTGCCAGACCATAATGACGGCCGTTTTTTCGCTGGCCGGTTTTCCATTCACTTCGTTCGCCTGAGCATTCGCAGCCTGCAACCGCAACAGCCCCGGCAGACTCATGCTGGCAAACCCTGCCAGTCCCATGCGAATAAATCCACGGCGCCCGGCGGAGTCAAATGCGTATGGTCCGGGACATCGAACGACAGATGATGCATAAAATGGATCGCTCATGGTGACACCGTTGAAAAAAGTCATTTTTGATTGTTTCACCGCGTGGCCAACGGCCCGCGCTTTGTATTTCAGATTTCAGATTTCAAATCTCAAATACGAAATTTCAAAAAGAACAATCGCGGCCCGATGGGTACGCGGTTATACGATTTACTTCACGCGAATCGCAATGGGTTCCGACAACACAATATCCGCTGTATCTTTCGGCATAGCCTGATCGTTTGCCGCTTTGAATTTCGCGGCCGCAGCAGCGACTGCAGCATCGGCAGTTTGTCTCTTCACTGTCGCTTCAGCCACGGCAGCGTCGGCCGCAGCTTTGGTATCAGAAGCTGCCGCTGCCGCTTCAGCGGTCAATCGCTCAACTTCTGCGGTGGCCACTGCGGCTTCTTCTGTCGCTTTTTTCTGAGCCGCCTCAGCAACACCAACGGCCTCGGGATTGTATCGGTATTTCACGACCGCACTGCCATAGAACGCGATCAGATAGTCGCCTGGCGGAGTTTTCAATGACGCCAGATCCAGCACGGCTTCTGATTGATCAGCGTCCAGCGAGACATCAAAACGCGGCACCTGTTCGAAACCTGCCCCGAATGTCCGCAGTTGCAACGTCGATCCGGAAAACTCACTGCGACGAGTATGCACGAGCGGAATCGTCAGCTTTTCACCAGCAGCAACTTCCCACACCTTTTTCTCACTCGCCGCGATCGTAACAGGAGCGAATTCAGATGTCGTGACCGAAACCGGCAACCCCGTGACCAGGCGAGGACTTGGTATCTCACCCCAGGAATCGACAATCGGCCATGCCATCGCTGCCATGTGAACCGGCCGGGTCGTTGCCGCTTCGCCGAGAGTTGCTCTGCCATGGAACGACACATTCGCCAACGCGCGCGGCGCGTTCTGATCGGCGGTGATGAGCATGATGCCGCGTGTCTGGCCTGCCGGGATCTTCAGTCCCTGAGCCGTCACACCTTCAGGCAAGCCTTCCATCACCAGTTCAATGGCTCCATCGAAGCCATCTCGCCGCACAGCGACAACTTCCAGAGCCGTTGTCGCACCGGCACGCAGCGCGAGCGGTTTGGAAAGTGCGTTGCGGTCGCCGTTGCGGAGCTCCATATGCAGACCCCATGCAGCCATAGCGAAATCGGGTGCCGCTTTGCGAATCACCAGACGATAGACGTTGCGTACGTCGTTGCGAGTCCCGCCGAACAGATCCGTCAGCTGTAGGCGATGCACGCCGTCTTCTTTGATCTCCAGCTTCCCGATGATATCGGCAGAACCACCATCGTAAGGAGGTCCGTCGTAAGCATAGCCGTTGCTGGACGGTTTCATCGGACTGGCGATGTCTGTAAATTCCGCCACATCGGTCCGTTTCTCATCGGCCCCGGCCCCTGCGCCGGTCACATGCTGCACAAGTACAGCCGGATCGGTCGGACGTCCTAATCGCTCTGATGCCACTTCCACCCACCACACATCTCCTTTTGTTGCGGCAAATTCAAATCGATCGACATCAGCCGCCGGAAAGAAATTCCCGGCAATGTCGCAGGGCAGCGAAATCTTCTGAGCCTGAGCCTGCTCGTTGTTCGGCTCTGTCTCAGACGATGCGGCGCTGGCCGCAAGTCCTGCCGGTGGCCATGAGAATGAGTTGACGGTTTTCGTCGATGCAAACTCCGGAATCGCCGCGTCCGCATTCAGTTCCTGCACTGCCAGGCGGTAGTAAAACGCAGGGCCGCCTTTGAAAGTCAGCTCGTGAACTTTGATCACATGCCGACCGTCCTCAGGGGCGGTAAAATCCAGCGTGCCACCACGGCGTTCGACGACCAGATCGCGACCGGCCGAGTCACCGATGATCAGCACGGCGTCGAGTTTCGAATCAATGCCTCGCGACGCACAGTTGACGATGTATCGATGCCCCTTTACGGCTTCGAACCAGTAATGATCAACTGCTTTGGTTGTCATCACCGCGTTGCAGATGGAATTAACTTTCAACTCCATCGCCGTAGCCAGCGTCGTGTTCGGTGCGGCCTGTGTGACTTCCGGCAATGTATCGACACAGAAGACACGCGCGGACGAAATGCCCAGACGCGTCATCAACCGAGCTTCATGGATTCCCGTCGGGCAATCCACCGCGATCGTCACAATGTACTTGTTCGCTTCCGGCTGGCCATTCACATCGAGCTTTGGTGTGGCGGTCAGTCCCGGATGCGTAAACATCAGCTCGCTGACATCTTCGATGTTCTCGCCGCTGATTGTGATTTCAACCTGCGTACCCACAGTGCCGCCCATCGGTATGGTGGTCAGCAGTCGCGGCAGCGGCAGGCAGACGGATTGTGCGTGGGCGTTTGTGGTTGCAATCACAACCATTGCAAAGATGGCGAGATGCGAGTTTCGTGTTTGAGCGCTTATCATGTATTTATCCAGGATAGCTGAACTTACTTCTGCTTTTTCGTGAACTTGAAACGTTCTGGTCATCGCTCTATGGGGACGAGCCCCATCGTGGCGACCTGATTATTTCCACCATTGATCTAACCTCTGCACCGCAACCGCGTGAGAAATCCCTTCTCCACGAGCCAACTGCTGCTCGGCTTGATCAATTTTGTCGAGCAAATGCAGCCGCTCAATCAACGCACCGACATTGACATTTTCCGGAAGTTCTGCGACCAAATGTTCAATTTGACTTTTTTTCATTTTTGATGTCTGATTCTGATGTAGGCCGGACCAAGCGCAGCGCCGTTCCGGCAGTGCCAGTCAATTGCCGGAACGGCGCTGCGCTTGGTCCGGCCTACAGGTCTCGCACAAATATCTGGTTGTCCCTAAGACTAATGATTAAACAAAAACTCTTTCGTATTGATCAACGCCCAGATCAGATCCTGGAAGTTTTCGGTATTAGCTTTTTGGGCATCAATCGGATTACCCGCTGCATCGACTCGTGATTCTGCAAGATAATCCAACGCCACCTTCAATTCATCGGCTCGCGGCTCACGTGAGAATGCGACCATGTACAATTCGCGGATTCTTTGTTCCGCAGGTTGTTCCGATTTCGCCAGTCGGTCGGCTCGACCGCTGCTGGTGGCAAGTTTGGCCTTGATGTCTCCGGCATTCATTAAGTGCAGGCTCTGCGCCAGACTCGATGACTGCACTCGTTCGCATTCGCAAACACTTTCATTCTCCGGTCGTCCGAAGACCTTCAGAAACGGCGACGCATTGTTGTAGCTGTTATCCGGCAATGCGATCGCGCGCGTACCGGTCGGAAGATTCGGGAAATCCGTTTGAGCCCCCGTCAAGTCATCAATGGCATCCAGCATCACCTCAGCCTGCAATCGGCGCGGATAATAGCGTGAGTAGTTTTGCTGATCCGCAACGTTGTACTGGTTCGGGACGGAACTCAGTTGATAAGCGTGTGAGCGTGTGATGACTCGTACAAGTTCCTTCAGATCAAAGCCGCTGGCGTGGAAATGCTGCTCCAGAGCCGCCAGCAGGTCCGGATTCGTCGGCGGGTTCGTGTCGCGAATATCGTCTTCGGGCTCGATCAAACCGCGACGGAAGAAATGCTTCCAGTAACGATTCACCAGGGCCTTCGCGAAGAACGGATTCTCCGGGGAACTCATCCAATCCGCCAGCTTGAGTCGCGGATCTTCGTCCGGAGCAATTGCGGGGATTGCATCACCCAGCGCCGCAGGCTTCAGCGTCAGACCGGTCTTGATGTTTGCAGCTCCGGCAATACCGCGTTTGTGAAAGATGAGATCTTCACCGCGCGTCGCTGAAGGCTTTCTTCCGACCTGAGTGAAGAAGGCAGACAAGCTGTAATAGTCATTCTGGCTCCAGCGTTCAAACGGATGGTGATGACACTGAGCACACTGCATGCGGACACCAAGGAACAACTGAGCCACATCTTCCAGTTGCTGCTTCGGTTCCTTTACGCGTTTGTACCACGCCACCGGCGGATTGGCGATCACCGTACCCGTCGCCGCCAGCAGTTCACGTACTAACTGATCATAAGGCTTGTTGGCCAGCAGACTGTCTCGCACCCATGCGTAGAATGCAAAGTTTGATGTCATGTCGCTGGCATCGTCACGGCGATTCTTCAGCATCGCCGTCCATTTGTTCGCGAAGAAGTCCGCATACTCGGGACTTCGCAGCAGGCGGTCAATGACCTGATCGCGTTTGTCCGCGTCCTGACTGGTCAAAAAGGCTGTTGCTTCAGCGTCCGTGGGAAGACGACCGGAAATGTCCAGGGAGACTCGCCGAAGAAACGTCGCATCGTCACAAACGGGCGAAGGAGGAACTCCGATTTCCTTCAGATTGCCGAAGACGAAGTCATCCACAAAATTCTTTGATGCCGGCACACTGTCAACAGGAACCCCCAACGGAACGGACGCATTGAAGACGGCCACTTTGCCCTGATATCGCACCATGATGGCCACTTTGCCAGGAATGTCCGAAATCTGCACAAGCCCGCCATCGGCGACATCCGCCATGCTCTTGTCGTTGGATTCGAACAGAGCAAGTCCCGTGACATCTCGTTCGCTGCCGTCCGCATACTTCGCGATCGCCTTCAGTTGCTGTGCAGCGTTTCGCATCACGGTGCCGCGATTCGGCTGAATCTCAATGCTCATCAATTGCGGTGCTGTGTCTGCATCGTAAGCAGCCCCTTGTCGAATCCAGTTCAAAAGCAGCGCATATCCCTCGGATTCGGTCTGCAGGCGAACGCCGCCACCATGTGGCATCTTGCCGACTGCTTTCATCAGCAGCAGACTGCGTTCCGGAGCTGCCGGAAACAATCTTCGCCCGCGACCTTCTTTGACCAGATGTTCGTAGTCGTCCTGAAACTCAAAACCGAGCAACGAAAGCTGAAACCCGTTTTGTCCACCACCAGCTTTCGCATGACAAACGCCCGCGTTACAGCCCGCCTTTGTCAACACCGGCATAACATCGTTGACAAAGCTGACGCTGCGAAACTCTTCGCCAGCCGCTGCGGGTCGAAATAAAATCAGGAAGGCCAAAGCGGAAAGCAAAAACTTGCACGCTTCGTGGCTTGGGATCAGGTTGTGTTTTATTAAGGCCATACGTCAACCGATTTTAGGCCATGAGGAAGGATGCGACGGCAGGAAGTTGTCGCAAAGGTGTGGTGGGAATCCGGCAGGTTGAAGCCAGCGGACACATGCATTTTACGAGAAAAGGGTGTAACACGTCCATCTTCAAACCAAATTTGGTGGATTGAATTGGAAAGCCCAACCGTGAGAATCCTTACTGCAAACCTCCGCCCCGCCTAACTCTCACCGCGTCGCCTCCACGCGGGCTCGTCCCCGTGGAGCGGAGATCATAACCAGACAGCCTCCCAAAACAACTTCGTCACGACGGGGCTCGCCCCCGTCGAACGGTGATCACTACCAGAAACGCTCTCCAAAAAATCGCTGCTCCACCACAATAATCTTCAAACACTCAATCCCGCGATCATCGATAATCTTCGCGGCGATGCGACGGTTTTTTCCGAGTTCGAACGGCATTGCGAGCCGTGGCGAGAGTCACGGAACATTGCAACCTTCAGATCGTTCTTCAGCAGTTGAAGAATTGGAGAACCCGGCAAAACGCGCGGGAATTCCGCGGAAAATCCTGAGCGAATGGTCTCGCTGGGAAGACACCGTCAGATGCAGTGTCGAATTCATTTGCATTCACGGATTTTTTCAGGACTGCGACGTTGAGCTTGCCGCACTTCTGGGCGCACGACCGACCGCGATGCGTCATGCTCGCGTGGAGGCCGAGTTGATCACGTTCGCTCAGCATGAAAGACTGGACCACGACAAGAATCAAAGAAGCCCTGGAGAAAACTCCTGTGACACTCGTGCAAGCGTGGTGCAAAGAGCATCTGCCAGTTTCCGCACAGGCTCAACAAAGACTCGCCTTTCCCCTTCAAATACCGTAAACAAATCTCACCAGAACAATATCCCTGCTCAACCCCAACTTTGCTGCGGTCTCGAGTCAAGCTACGAAAAAGGCCCGGCGTCTTTCGATGCCGGGCCGGGTATTGATCAACTGAGCACTGCAAGAGCTGCCGGACTACAGAGTCCAGCCTTCGCGATATTCGCGCGCGACGTATTTGTTAAGGTCCGGCAGGTTCGTGCTGACGAGATTTTTCGCGTCCCACTCGATTCGCTGGCCTTCACCAGCTCGCACGGCAAGGTTGCCGACGAGGATGGTTTCGGTTAGGCGACCTGCGTAGCCGAAGTTCGACATCGTGCCCGGCTCGTATTCGCCGCGGCAGCTCTGGACAAATTCCCACTTCTGTCGTTCGTCCGTGCCGCCTTTGAATGGAATTCGAGGCAGCGATTGAGCAGGCTTCTTGAAGCCCTTGAAATCAGGTTCCGGCAGTAACGTGTACTGCGCACCGTAATCGTTTTCCGACAGCAACATGCCCTTGCTGCCCACGATCAGAGCCGCGCTGGTCAGGTTCGGATCGCCTTTTCTCTGTTTGTCGATTCGCTTACGGAACCCTTCGGGCAATTGAGCGGTCAAGTCTTCAGGTGGAAGGTTGCCGCCATCATACCAGTAGAACTTGCAGGCGACGTTGCCATTGCGTTCCGGAAATTCAAATACCAGCGTAGATGAACCTGGGTAGGTTTCATTTTCGAAAATGCCTGGATTTTTGACGGCCGTGACCGCAATCGGGTCCCACAGTTCAAGTGCCATGACAGGCATGTTGGTTGTGTGGCAGGCCATGTCACCCAGCGCGCCGGTGCCAAAGTCGGCCCAGCCACGCCATTTGAATGAATGATAGATGCCTTCCTTGTAAGGACGCATGGCGGCAGGTCCGATCCATGAATCCCAGTCAAGGTAATCCGGAATCGGATCTTCACCAGGTGGACGACCAACGCCCTGTGGCCAGATCGGTCGATTGGTCCAGACATGGATCTCGGCAACATCGCCGATCGCTCCGGATCGAATGACCTCGACCGCTTCACGAAGTCCGTCTTCGGATGTCCCCTGATTGCCCATCTGCGTCACGACTCCCATTTCAGCGGCCACTTCACGCATCATGCGGGCTTCACGAATGGACCATGTCATTGGCTTCTGGCAATAGACATGTTTCTTCATTTTCATGGCCTTGATGGCCGCTGCAGCATGTGTATGGTCTGGCGTGCTGACCGTTACAATGTCTACTTTATCGCCGAGCTTATCCAGCATTTCGCGGAAGTCAGTGAACTGTGCAGCTTTAGTGAATTCTTTTCCTTTCTTGGCGAGCGTGCGGCGATCGACGTCGCAAATGCCGACAATTTCCACGTCCTGATCGGAAATATGGCTGCAGTCGCTGTCGCCTTTACCACCCACGCCGACACAGGCCGCTGTCAAGCCTTGAAGAGCAGATCGTCCGGGCTTGGCGAACGAACGTGGAGCAACCCAGAACGCGGTCCCCAGAGCGGCAGTGGTGCCGATAAAACCGCGACGTGATGTTTTTTGCGTCATTGAGAGTACCTCAGGATTCAGGTGGGACAGACAAGTGGGAAAGTGAAACCGTCAGAATCATACCGGTACCATAACGCACCGTCGTCCAACGGAGACTTTGTTTCAGGCAGAATCGCCTGAAAACAAACCTGTTACGATAACAACACCACAAAAAACAGCAATGATTCGCCGAAATTCTGTTCTACTAACGACTAAAAATTGCGTAGGACGCAAATTATCTGATGCCACGAGTTCCATAAGTCGTTTGATACTGGGATGTTGAGCTGCGATGTTGGCGGTGATCGATTCGCGGCTGATTCCATTGTTCCTCGTGTGGATTTTGTGCATCTTTGTGGCCCGCAAAACCCTGATTCACAAACAAACACTTGAACGAATAGGACTGGCCACAAAAACTCACAAGACTCACAAAAGCAAGAACATGGCGGACCTACATAGGCGAGCCGCTCCGTCGGCTCGCACCGGACAGGGCGGCAAAGCCATTGATGCGGCATAAGCGATTCGGTTGCGGGACAAGCCCGCGCCAAGCGCTATTCCGTCGGCTTCATGTAGCGTTCCTTGAACTGCTTATCTTTCTGGGCTCGCAATTGCAGGCCTTCGCGGTACATGTTGATGAAATTTTCCGCGCGTTTCCAAGCGCGCTGGAACTTGTCGTTGACTTCGGTAAACAGCAGTGCCGACCAGTCCCAGCCGAAAGGATGCCAGATATATTCGTGCGTCAGCAAATGGATGTGGTTGTACGTCGCCAGATTTTCTGTCACCACGCCCTCGCGCCAGGCCTGAGTGCTGTCGCTGATGTACTTCATTTCGGTCAGGTACATCGGGTCGTATGTATCGATCACGCCGGGGATGGAAAATGTCTTGCCGGAACGCATGGGCATGTGCGATGACATCGCGTGAATCTTCGTGCGGAAGAACGTCTGAAACAATTCGATCTGCGCTTTTGCGGTCGCGAGTGGGTCGACGTTGAGACGTTCAAACAGTGCGGCGTCGTAGTGCAGGCCGATATCGTGCCCCAAGTCAAGTATCCGGCGAATCTGAACAGCCTCTTCCTCTTCGAACGGGTTGTAGTCGCTGGTCTGCAGCAGAAAGAATGTGGACTGGACTCCGAGTTCGGCTTCGATCTCAGCCATCCTTAAAGCCGCCGGAATACTGAATTCCACATCGTGCCGCATGACGACGAATTTCGGGATCTCAAAGACCGCCCGTCCCATTTTATGGATGTCCCGAAAGCAGATGGTTTTGTGAGACTGGCAGATCGCAGCGACGATCTCGCGGTAGTGATCCGTACTGAAGTCGCGTATGGGTTCGGTATTGCGGATGAGCTTCATAGTCCTAATCTTGTTCCAGGTTTCAGCGGGAGCGGCAGATCGTGCTGCAGCAGATGCACACTTTGGTTCTGATCACAAGCGACAAAGCAGGTACCGTCCCGGAAACTTTCGACGATTGTCCCAGTCTGCGCAATGAGTTCCAGTCCTGTCGGGCCGCAACGCCAGATACTGTAACGCTGATTGTCCAGGAATGTGAATGCTCCGGGGTATGGATGTGTCTGAGCCCGCACCCAGTTGGTAATTTGCTGCGCCGACCACGTCCAGTCAATGAGTCCGTCGTGTTCCGATCGCTTCGGATAAAACCGTTCGGGTTCACCGGAACTGTTGAGCGGCTGCAGTGCGACGGTGTCGGATAACAACTCCTGCCAGCGGCGTATCACTTCGCTGTTGAAGACAACGCGAGCCTTCTGCTGCAGCGTCTGAATGTCATCATGCGGCTCGATCGGGATGATCGGCACGCTCAGCAGATCCCCGGCGTCGGGCTCGTCGTTGTACCGGAAAATATGCGCGTGCAATCTGGATGCACCTTCAATCACGCTCCAGTTGATCGGGGACCTACCGCGTCCGTTGGGAAGACGATTTGCACATGCATGCATACCAAATACGCCGTTGCGGTGCAGACTCAGGAACCACTGCGGCAACAGACGTTGCCAGCCGATACAGAAACCGACGTCGGCTTTCGTCGCACCAAGGATTTCGATGTCGGCCGGAGTTTCCAGTTTGTAGCTCTGCGAAGTGTACACGGAAATGTGCTCGCCGAATTCAAGCGACAGATCAATCCAGCTGGGAACCTGGTTGCGATCAGCGGTCGCCTGCGAGATCGTCACGACACCTGCGACAGGGCAATGACTGCTCAGCAGTTTTTCGATGAACTCAGCCGTATTCTCGCGGCACCCGATCACCACGGCGCCGCTTTGCCAAAGTGCCGACGACATCACGACTCCTTTCGACAGGTCTGATTCCTGATCCTGGCTGTGCGAAAACAACCCCGCAACGTGGTTACCATAAGTCGCCGGTGGCGAGTTGACCAGGCTCGCAACGGGGAATCTCAGTCGGCGGAGCGACTGAGCTACGTAGGCGATGTCGCTCCGCCGACTCGCATTCCTGTCAATCCACATGCGAAAACAACGCAGCAACGCGGTTACCATTGGTCAACCGTGGTGAGTTCACCGTGTTGACACCGGGAAATCCTGATGGCTTGATGATTCGTTGACAATCAAACCGCGATGATCGCCGTCCACCGTTGCGAAAGTTCGAGGATCGACGTACGCTGCCGAATCAGGACATGTTTTTTACTCAGGGGTGTTCAGGCCAATGAAATTCTTCCCACGCAACTTCAAACTCAATCTGGCGGTGTTTACCACAGGCTGTTTTCTGTCTGTAGGCTGCGTTGATAATCCCGGTCCGGCCAAGCCCGCGATTGCAAAAGTCACGCCCGACGATAACGCCGCCGTCGCGGCACTCGAAAAAGCCGGGTGCAGTCTCAAGAAGAACGCCGCCGGTGTGGTCACTGAGATCGC
>CAMAVB010000006.1 GCA_945861465.1 Candidatus Kuenenia stuttgartensis | reverse complement strand
ACCGACCCATTTCCTGAGCCACAACTTCGCGCTGTTCGCTCACTTTGAAGCGAATCACGTCCCGCTGCATGATACTTGAAAGTCGCGCGTCGGGTTTTGCCAGAATCAATTCGCGCAGTGAAATGAAACCTTCCAGCCTGCGATCTTCACTGATGATGTAGACGTAGTAAATCGTTTCGCTGTTTGGAGCCTGCAGGCGCAGCTGGTCCAGGGCTTCCCGGACGGAAATATTCGCTGGCAACGAAGCGTACTCCGTTGTCATAATCGCTCCGGCGCTGCCTTCGTCGTACGACAGCAACTTGCGGATATCGTTGCGTTCGGCTCGCGCGATCAAACGCAGCACATCTTCACGGCGGTCCTCAGGCATGCGGGACAACAGGTCCACGCGATCGTCGGCCGACATCCATTCGAACAGTTCGGACAGCTTTGCCGGGTCCAGTTGTTCGACCAGCCCGATCTGTCGTTTCAACGACAGATATTCGAAGATCTCAACACGTATCGGCAGTTCGGCTTTATCCAGAATCGGCCAGATCTGATCATCTTCAAGTTCGTCAAGAATCTCCGCTACCGCAGCCGGATGGACGACCGTGCAGAACGCCGCCAGGCCAGCGACGTCGCCTTCCTGCAGCATCAGTTGCACGTCGGGAAGAATGAGCGATTGATAGGCATCCTTCATCGGAAAAACCTCTCGAACCGAGACTGCCCATGAAAAAATCCCTGCAGGAAAGAACTCCGGCAGGGATTTGATCGCCAACCTGAAATTGTCAGATAACCAGCGGCCTGGCCGCAGCAATTCAGCGTTTTGAGAACTGGCAGCTTCGACGGGCCTTGCGCAGACCGTATTTCTTGCGTTCGACCATGCGGTCGTCGCGAGTCAAAAGTCCGGCGTCGGCCAGAGCGTGATGCCACGCGGGATTCATGCCCTCAAGTGCGCGGGCGATTCCAAGAATAATGGCACCGGTCTGACCAGTTGTGCCGCCGCCCTGAACGCGAATTGAAATATTAACTTTTCCCACTTTGTCTGCGATTCGCAATGGAAACATCACGCTTTCACGGTCACGTTCGACGCAGAGATATTCCGTCAGTTCACGACCGTTGACAACGAACAGTCCGGTGCCTTCCTTGATGCGAACGCGAGCTACAGAAGTCTTGCGGCGCCCAGTTCCCATCGCAACGCCAAAGCGATCGATCTTTCCGCGAATGACGGGCTGATAGGTCGGATTAACGCTCGCCGTTGCATCACCGCCACCAATGGTCAGTTCTGGCAATTGCGACGATGGAAGTTCTGGCTGCGATGCAGTCACATCATGATCTGTTGAATCAACAGGTTCAGTACTCATAAGAAGAAATCACAGCGAAAAGTGAGGAAATAATGCAGACGGGCAAGAATGCCCATCGTACCCCAAAATCAAGTTCCGACAGGGCACTAGCCCTTAAACTTCCGGTCAGGTACCAGATGGGGAGGAAATGGCTTGGGGGCTTGCGCCTGATGAGGATGATCGGTGCCGACAAAAACTCGCAGTTTTGTCAGCATCTGACGACCGAGTTTGTTCTTCGGCAACATGCGACGAACGGCTTCGCTCAACAGCTGATCAGGTCGTTTTTCCCATGTTTCAACGGCGGTGCGGGTTCGCAGACCACCAGGAAAACCAGTGTAGCGATCGTACTTCTTCTTAACCATCTTGGTCGTCATGTATGGCACTTTGGAATGCTGCACAGAATTGCCGGTAAAGCGAATTCGTTCGCAGTTGAGTACAATCACACAGCCGCCCGTATCAACGTGGGCCGTGTAATTTGGCTTATGTTTTCCCATCAGGACGGTCGCGATACGACTTGCCAAACGTCCCACAATATGAGCGTCTGCGTCGATGACATACCATTCATGGTTGTCGCTCTCTTCTTTTTTTGCCATCCATGTTTTGCCAATTGCCAGCATGGAACAATCATCCTTCGCGCTGTCGAAAGGGACAGCCTGATCAAGAGTACAGAATCAAGAACCAACGTCAAACTGCGCAAAACGCAGTGTTTTTCCGCCGACAAGAGCTTGAGCGTCGATTGATTATCGGCCCGCAGCGAAACGAAGTGGGGTAGTTTAACGACTTTGCTCCTCACAATCAATGCTCGACACCGCTTTTCGTCGGTTTGATTCTCACTGTTCACACTAGTGCTGAAGCACTGCCACCGATAAACCAAAGAACCAAAAGTCATCGGCACGGCCTTGGGGCGTCATGTGATATTGGGCTCCGGCTGTCATCCGAGTGGATGAATTGAGCCAAAAGTGCATGCCGAGTTCCGGGTAAACGCTGGCCAGGAAGTCATACTCAGAGCTGGTTTCGCCCCGCTCATCCACAGACGTATCGTCGTCGTTGTCGAGATGGTCGTCTTCCGCGTTGACCTGTTTCTGATTTCCACCCAAAAAAGTGCCGACTCCCACAAACGGAGCCAGACGGGTCGGGGTCTGCATTCGGATCCCAAAATCTCCTCCGACGAACCAATCTTCCTCGGCCGTACCAAGCAGACCCTTCAAGCCGGCTCGTCCTTCGACCATCGACCCGTAGTAGTGGAATGCACCGACTTCAGCGCCGACTGCAAACGGATCGTCCGCAGCGGCTGCGCCAACGTAATAGCCACCTTGGTTTTTCACGTACCGCGCATCGACGGATTGCTTGAGCATCCGCGTGGCTTTTTCGGCATCGTTGCTGGAATAGGGCTTGTCGTATTTTTCCGCGTAATTCTGATCATCCATCGCCCACTTCGACGTCCCGATTCCCGCGCAGCCGCTGAACGCCGTAATGACTGGCATCACACAACTCAGCATAATCGTCGCGCGCGTGATTGAGGCCTGCATGAGCAAATTTCATCCGTGATGGCGTGATGGTAGGCATCCGTGCAACCAGCAGGGTAGACGATCAATCTGGCAACGGTCAACGTGATTCCCGCATGGAAGGCAGGAGGCAATTCGTGGCACAACACCGCACCAGGCGATCTCCATCACGAACTTCGGCAGAATCTGCCGCTGCATCAGGACGCGGTATTCTCATGGTGGGCCAGCACGGCTGATCACCGTGCTGGCCCATCTTTCGAGAAGGTCACAGCCTTTTTTCGGCCCAGTGCTTATTTGTGCGGCGAATAATCAGTCGGCGTCATGTAGACGGATTCCACTTTCTCCACCAGCTTGCCGTCGCGCTGCGTTTCTTCAGCGACTTTCTTCCATTCCGGATCTTCCCGGAAAGCCTTCCACGACGCATCGGCAGCATCCTTGTCTTTGTGAGCGATCACGTAGATCAGCGTGTTCGGCTTGTCAACGGGAGTCCAGTACATGATGTTCTTCATGCCGTGCTTTTCGAACAGCTTCATCGTGTGATTGCGAAACCGGGCATTGAGAGCGTCCAGCTTTCCTTCCGGCGTGTAGTACGTTCGAAGTTCATAAAGCATCGGTTTTTCCTCAGCGGCAGGTTCCGTATCAACTTGCTTCTTTTCATCGACCGCGAATGCCGACTGAACAGTGTTGATATGTGAAACTGCAAAAGTGAAGGCGATCCCGCAAGCGAGTCCGCCCCAGAATTGAAATCGGTTCATGGAATGTTCCTTAATGTGAATTGTGAACGGGCAACGTGCCGCAGCAGTCTAACAGAACGGACTCGACCTGCACGAGCGACTATGGAATTGCGAACTGAATCTGGCAAATGCTGATCCAAAGTCATCCAAACAGCTTCGCGATCGGCAGGCCCCTGTCGGTGACAGGGACGGGACGGTCGCCGCCGTAGAGGTTCTTTCCATAATCGATTCCGACCGCTGCGTGGATCGTAGCGAACAGGTCGGCAACACTGACCGGGTCGGTGACGATACTCTTGCTGAGTTCGTCAGTCTCTCCGTACGCGCCGCAATGCTGCAGTCCACCACCCGCAAGCACACACGTGAAGGAACTGCCCTGATGACCGCGACCGCCACCGCTGTCGAATTCAGGTGGACGTCCGAATTCCGTCGTGATGACGATGAGCGTCCTGTCGAGCATGTGTTTCTGTTCAAGGTCCGTGATCAGCGAACTCACTGCTGTGTCGAGTTCCTGAATCAAGGCGTGCTGCTGCAGGATACCGCCGTTGTGAACGTCCCAGCCGGAACCGTTCAGGAAGTTGAGATTGTGCGAAACTTCAATGAACCGCACGCCGCGTTCGATCAGGCGTCGCGCCAGCAGGCAGCGTTGACCAAACTCGCCCCCGTACCGCGTGCGGAGGTCGCCCGGTTCTGCGTCAAGCTGGAAACTGCGATTGAACTCAGGCCCACCCAGCTTCAGGCTAAGGTCAATTGCATCTTCGTACTCGCGCTGACGAGCGTCAGCGCTGGGAGGCTGAGCACTCCTGAGGTTGGCCAGAAATCCTTCACGTCGCGACTGCCGTGCGGGTGTAATGCTCTCCGGACGCGACAATCCCGCTGGTCCCTGGCTGGTATCGGTAAGATAAAGATAGCTGTGTCGTGCCCCGAGGAATCCCGGACCACGTGTCACGTTTGGATAACCGATCAGCACATACGGCGGTGCTCCGTCGGTCGCCGCACCACGTTCGTGTGCGACCACAGAACCCAGGGACGGATACACGATCGTGCCACTGACCGGACGGCCGGTGTGCATGAAGTTTGTGGCTGCTGCGTGCTCGTCAATCACATTGTGGTTGACGGTTCGGATCGCAGTCACCCGATCCATCAATGGTGCAAGATGCTTCAGGTGCTCGCAAACGCGGACGCCCTCTACGGCGGTCTCAATGCCTGGATAGTATGAACCCGCAACTTTCTCCTTCGGGTCGCCGATACGTTTCGGGTCAAACGTATCCAACGCGCCCATTCCGCCGCCAAGCCAGATCGAGATCACATGTTCCGCTTTGCCCTTGAACTGTGTCTCGGCGCGAACCTGCTGATTAAGAGTCGAGCCGACGGTGACCGCTGCGCTGGCGGCGATGAATTTTCGGCGATGCATGGCGATTGTTCCAGCTCTTTGATCGATCAAGGATTGTGCATACGCAGGATGGACATTCTTGTCCGTCGCTTTGGAGGGAAACATTGTCGCAGGACGAGTTCTTGTGATTCAGGAATCGTACGCCCGTGGAACGTTTTCTGGAAAAGTCTCGGACATGAATGTCCAAGCTACGGGAAACGCGCTCGACTCTGGAGAGTCGAGTTACGGTACCCAGACAAATTCGCTGATGTTCAGGACGCTCCAGACGATATCTTCGTAAACTTCACGCCATTCCGGTCGCAGCCGTGGATCCGGTGGAGAACCAGTGCGTGCGCGTCGTTCAAGTTCCAGAGCGATCGTCGTCGATTCCGGGCTGAGATGATTTGACCATGTGACGACCGGGAGCGGATCCCGCGATGTGACGGCTGCGATCTCCTCGGGACGAAGCAGTCGTTCACTAAAGCCATTAGACAGCGCCATTGCCAGCGGTACGCGTTCCGAATAACTCGGAAACCGACTGAGGTAACGCAGAAAAATGCTGTCAATCAATTGCTCAGGTGATGCCGTACTGATCGCCGACTCGGCCAGCCAGCTGTTTCGCGTTGCCCGTGTGAGCAGAACCGATGCGGTGCTGTTCGCCAGCGCGCCGGGTTGCAGCACGTTAGCAGCCGATTCACGATCCGTACGAGGATTCTGACGCGATCCGCTCCAGCCAAACGCCTCCATGATATCGGTGATCGCTCTGGCACGCGGCAGGCCAAGGCTCGGTCGATCTCGTTCATTGGCCAGGCTCGCGAACATCCATGCCCGCCGAGGCACACCCAGCGTGAGCCGATTTGAGGCCGGTCGTCGCGCGTCCGGATCAAATGTCAGTTCTTCCACGTCGAGGCGCTGACCTGCTGCCGCGCACAGGGAATCGACGACCTGTTCGGCCGACATCCGGCGACGATCCGGAGCAACGAAGAATCGCATCTCGGCAGTGGTCCCGCGATTCGTGCCCGTGGCAGAGCGCTGATACACGTCTGATGTGAGGATCAGACGCGAGACGTGCTTCAGGTCGTAATCGTGCGTGACAAATTCCTGCGCCAGCCACTGCAGCAATTCGGGATGACTTGGCGCACGCCCTTCCCAGTCATCCGGAGGTTCGACAATGCCAGTCCCCATCAGACGTCGCCACACACGATTGACAATGACCTGTGCGAAGCGGGTGTTTTGCGGAGACGTGATGAGTGCAGCGAGTCGTTCTCGCGTGCTGTCCGGTGACTGGATCAGGGCCGCGAGTGACTCGTCATCGACAGCGCCGGTCACATCCGCGAGCGGCCATGCGGGAACAACGGATTCATCCGGCTTAAGCGTCACTTTGATCAGCGATTCTCGATGCTGCTTTGCGAAGAATGCATCCGGTACACGGCTGGTGGCAGGAACGGTGACTGGTTTCTGCTCAAACATCGCGGCCAGTGAGTACAGATCACGTTGCGTGGTGCTGTGAAAAGGGGAATCGTGACAACGCGCGCACTGCAATTCGATGCCCAGAAAAGCACTCGCGACGATTTGCCCTTTGGCCGCGAACGGCGCATCATTGTTCGCGGCGATCCCAAACCCCGCGCTGCCACCTTCGTGCTGACTTCCGCGGAGCAGAATCAGCTCCGTCACCATGCGATCCCATGGCTTGTCGTCACGCAGGGCGTCGTACAGAAACCATCGAAACGGGCCGGTCGTGTTCAGACTGGCATTAATCAATGTCGGATTTTCAGCCAGCACGTCCTGCCAGTAACCCATCCAATGATCCGCCCAGCGATCATCGGCCAAAAGCTGGTCGATGATTCGCATCCGTTTGCCGGGTGACGTGTCGGCGACAAAGGAGCGCACTTCCTGTTCGCTGGGCAGCACACCGACGGTATCCAGAAAAATGCGACGCAGAAATGCGGTGTCGGTCAGCCGTGGTGGTGGCGTGACGTCCTGTTCCGTCACGGGTGGAGCTGGCCAGTCCGCACCTCCTTCAATCCATGCTTCAAGCGCGGCGATGTGCTTTGGTTCCAGTCCGGTGTTTCCCGGCGGCATGCGTTCGTCGGGATCTGTGGCACGAATGCGGCGCAGCAGTTCGCTGGATTCCACATTTCCGGGAGTGAGCGCCGGCATTTCAGAGTCGCCTCCCTTGAGCGCCCCCTGACGCGAATTCAGGACCAAACCGCCCTTCGCTTTGTCGCCGTGGCAGCCAAAGCAATGATCCCGCAGGATGGGAAACACGTCTCTGTGAAACGCGCGCGCCTCAGCGAGCGGTGTCTCGGAAGATGCGGTGACTGCACGCTGAATCTTCGCCGTAAGAAAAGCATCGATCGGATGCGCACCGGCATCCGGGACCGTCGGCACCGGATGCTGTGCCGCCCATTGGCGGGCAAAATCGTGTCGCATGTTCCAGTATTCCTCCTGACTGGATGCCGCCGAGCGACGAGACTGTGTGTCGAATGCCTGCAGCGACACTTCGAGGCGAGCCAGTTCGGATGTGACGTCGGCGTCTGTCAGCGAAACGGGTCTGGAAGCATTCGGGTTCAGCAGCAGAAAAGTGCTTCGGTCTTCAGCTTCAACGGCAACGCAGATTTCGCCGGGATCAGTCCGAAACGCTTTGCCACCGACGAGTGTTTCCAAAACGATGCGACAAGCTCCGTTGTCGCGAATGATCGCTTCCCCGAACAACTCCTGTTGACGATGCTCGGCAATTCGCAAACCAGTCAGGGGCGGTCCGGCGACCGGCGTCATCGGTTCTTCGCCACTCGGAGAACCTGACACGGGTTTGCTCCGCGCGATCAGTTGTCCATCAACCCACAGACGACTCAGCCCTCGAACCCGCATCAGGAAGCGATGTCTGCCTGGCGTCAGCGGCACATCAGCGGCGAGTCTGACCAAAACAGGCGGTTTCCAGTCGGCCCGAATTCCCCATGCATCATAACGCTGCGGCAGGCGGTCCAGCAGAAATGAATCCGTGCTCCAACGCAGCGTTTCCGTCGGCTCCTTTTCATCGGTATTCAACCATCGGCTATGGTCCGGCATGCCTTCAGAAAGCGTCACAACCGTACGGCCTATCGGCAGTTTGCCAAGGTCCGGCATGATTTCCGGAGCCGCCTGAACCACGATCTCCTCGCCGATGCGACGGAATCTTGCCTGCATGACTTTGTCATCAAGAACTTCACGATAGACGGCAATCGCGTCGAGCGAACCGTGAAAACTGTTCGCTGACGCTCCGCCTTGCGACGACCCGATCCAGATGGCATCGTCATCGACAACAGGAGCCTCTGCGGTTGCGCCGCCCATGTCCCAGACACCGGGTTGAAGTTTTCCATCGATCCATCCGCGAATGCTGTCAGGATCGCCAAACTGATAAGACACGGCAATGTGATGCCAGTACTTTCCGGGCGTAAATCCACTTTCCGTTGTCCAGCGATGCCACTGCTCACCGGACTTTGCCTTGCCACTCACCGGGACAGTCGCAAAGAGGAAACTGACGCCTGCCTTGCCTTTCGTCTCGCGGACACGCAACGCCCAGTTCTGATTGTCCGCCGCAAAGCCACTGGAACCTGTCCGACCTTTTCCGATCACATACACGTTTTCGCCGCCGCGCAATGAATCGAGCTGGACCCATGCTTCGAGCGTCACTGCATCGCCGTTTGTAAAATCAAACGGGCTTTGCACCCCAGTGTCATCGAGCGAAAAATACGCACCATTGCCATCCAGTCTGACGGCCGTATTGCCGGGCGAAAAATCCGGATACTCCGGCGGTCGCGGTCCCGGCACATCACGCTGCACGCCGCCATGAGACTGCAGAGGCGTGGCTTCTTCCTCTTCAAAATCCCAACGCACAATCGGACTTGATTCGTCCGCAGGAAGATTTGGTGCCAGCCACGCAGCAACGACAATGCCTGTGAGCCAGCGCAGAATCAGGCGACGCGGGATGTCAGTTCCCCGAGTCCTGCCAGAATTGTGGAACATCAGCATTCACCGTGGATATGGAGGCCAGCGAGTCAGATTCAGGACGCCGCATTGTAGCGTCCTCGCTTCCAGGTTTTAAGCCTCCCGACCGCTAGTACCACGGCTGGCCGGTTTGTGAATTTGTTTTGTAGGGTGGGCCTGCGCTCCGCTGGTCCCACCCTACGAATGCAAGAAGGGCGAGTTATTTGCCCGTTTTTTCCTTTTTCAGTTCCTGCAGGAATGCCTGCATTTCCTTCTTGCCTTCGTCACTCAAGTCAGCGGAGTTTGCGAGTGCCTGGGTCTGCAGTTCGATCGCACGGTCCAGTTTGCCCTGGTGATGCACCAGGTGCGCCAGAGTGTCCAGAATCATGCCACTCTTCGGTGATGTGACCAGCGCCTTTTCTGTGGCGGCCGCAGCAGCAGTCACCAGCACCTTCGGAAACTCTGCGTCGGCACTGGCACCTTCGTAGATTTGCCATGTGAGTTCATTGATCGAATCGACATCAATGTTTTTGTCGTTGGCGACGACCATCAGAGCCTGAGCGGCGGCATCGTACTCTTCCGCTTCCACCAACAGCTTGAACTTGATCATGCTCAACTCAGACTTCTGTGCGGAGGTTGCCGTCCTGATGACTTCATCCAGTTCGGCGATGCCTTCCTGCACGTCACCTTCTTCGATCTTTGCGAAGATCGGCGTGACCCGGATCTGAAACTCCAGCTTGTCCAGCATCGTGATTGACGCGGCGTCGCCTGCGGCTTTCTGCTTTGCGTCTGCGATAATCGCCAGTGCGCCTGTGGTGTCACCTTTGCGCATTTTTGCGCCAAGTTTTGCCATCAGCGAGTCGTGGTCCTGTTCCTTTTTGAACTGCACCAGAAACGCGGCTCGATCCCATTTGTCGGCAACGACCTGCTCCAGAGGTTTATCCAGGCTCATCGGGTGTCCAATCCATTCCACAAGCCCGGTTTTGCCGACGATAAACGAAGTAGGAATTCCGTTTTGGGCAGCGGCTTCCATATAGTCGATACTGACCGAAGCATCAGGGTCCGTTGTCAGACAGTAGGCGCTTGTGAGTTGAGCGTATGTTTTCTTTTCGGCCTCCTGTACTTTCGCGGCCTTTGGTTTCTTTTCGACTGCCTTCTCGCCATCCTTTTCACCTGTCTCCTCACCGTCAGCCGGTTTGGAACTGCGCACATTGGTCGCCAGAAAGCCCTGAATCGTCTCCAGATCTTCGTCGCTGATGCTGATAATCTGGACGCCTTTGTCGGCGTATCTGGCCTGAGTTTCAGCCAGATGCGGCATACTGGCGACACACGGACCGCACCAGGTTGCCCAGAATTCGACGACATAAACTCTGCCCGGTGCAAACTTCGTCACCGGCTTAAACTTGCCGTTTCCGTTGCTGATCCAGTGCTCAATGTCGATCGGCGGGGCCTTGGAACCGATCGTGAGAAGTGCCGTTTCTGCGACGGCAGCATTTTCGGGGGCTGATTTTGTGGCTGCGGGCTTTGCCGCAGCCGGTTTTGCGGCCGCGGGCTTTACGGCTGCGGGTTTCTCTGCAGCAGACTTACTTTGCGGAGACTTGGCTTGCGGAGACTTGGCCTGCGGAGACTTGGCCTGCGGAGACTTGGCCTGTGCTGCGGCAGTCGGACATGATCCACAGAAAAATACGGAAATCGCCACCAATCCGAGCATCCATGTTTCGAATCGTTTGGACATGAGAGATCACACCTTACCTGATAGAACTGTGTCTAAAAGCCGCCAATTGACTGCGGAAACGACTGTTGCTCCGAGTCCACGACTCTGCGAAAACGGGATCATAACACAGAAACAGGGGTTTCTGGCTAGATCAGCGTGATTGATCACCGCGCTCGGGATCATTATGATCCTTGTTTTCCGCCTCCCGAACCTTCAAAGCATTTTCTTATGCCAGACACACCGTCCATCATCAATACGACCATGGAGACATTCCAGAATGATGTCATCCAGCAGTCCACTTTGCGCCCGGTCATCGTGGATTTTTGGGCGGATTGGTGTGGTCCCTGCAAGCAGCTGATTCCGATTCTGGAGAAGCTGACCTCCGAAGCCAAAGGCGCGTTCTGCCTTGTGAAAGTCAATGTCGATCAGTGTCCGGAGATCGCCGGGGCGTTCGGTGTGCAGTCGATACCGTTTGTGGTGGCCATGCTGGATGGGCAGCCGGTGAGTCAATTTGCGGGAGTGAAGCCCGAACCGGAATTGCGGGCCTGGTTGAAGTCGTTTATGCCGTCTCCTGCAGCAGAAGCCTTTGAACAGGGTCAGCAGCATGAAACCGACGGTTCGTTGGAACTCGCGGAAGTCAGTTATCGCAAGGCCAGCGAGCTGGAACCTGAGATCGCCGAGTTTCGCATTACGCACGCGCGTGTACTATTGGAACTGAATCGCGATCAGGAAGCCCGCGAGATCATTGATGAACTCAATAAACGTGGCTATCTGGAACCGGAAGCTCAGGCATTGGTCGCGCAGCTGGAAATGCGGAGTCAGGTGGAAGAATCTGGCGGAGTCGCCGAAGCAAAGAAGGCCCTTGAGGCGAACCCGGCAGACCTCAACCTGCAACTCAAACTGGCAGAAGCGCTCGGGGCGGACAGCCGGTTTGAAGAGGCCTGCGAAATGTGTCTGGCGATCGTCGCGAAAGACCGCAGCGGAGTGGGCGTGCCCGCCAAGGAAGTCATGGTCGGTCTGTTGACCGTGATGGGTCCCAAATCGCGGCTGGCGGCAGATTTCCGTAAACGGCTGGCGACGGCGTTCTACTAAGGACCTGTCCAGGAATCAGGCCGCGTACGTCGATAGTGTCATCGTGGCGGTCAAGAGCAACGGCTGGAGATCGATCCTGCTTCCCGGAGACACGGACTTCAGCCAGACTGAGCATCTCGACCGCTGGGACTTCGGTGGCGTGCAGTTTCATTTCGGTGATGACGCGACGCCGAATCTCAAGAAAACTGGTGGCGAATTACCAGAACCTGAAGCTCATTCTTCTGCCTTCATTCTTCTGCCAATGAATCTGTGTTGAATGGCAGGAGAATGAAGGCAGGAGAACAGACTCGGGTTCGTTGAGAAGGTCTACTTTCCGCGAATGGCTTTCCTCACTTTGTCCATGATGGCCGCGCATTGGGGATTGAAGATGAGGTGCTCGACCGTGACGGTGGCGTTGATGGCCATGTTGATGGTCACGGGGATTTTGGCTGCCGCCATCTGCTGGAAATAGCTCAGATCCCTGGTTACCGGTGGGGTGCCACGGCTCATGCGTCGCGCCGACGATTTCACGACGATTTCACGACAATTCGCGGATGCGCTGGGCTTCGCGAATACCTGACAGAAACGCCCCGTGGACGGTTCCACGGTAGTCCCGGTTGGTCGCTTCGCCGGCGAAGAACAAAGGAGGTGCCGGCTCGGCCAGAATCCCAAAGTCGTCGCTGGTTGCGCCGAGCGGCACATACGAATAGCAGCCGCCCGCCAGCGGGTCCTTGCCCCAGCGGCTGTACTTCATGCCGACAGGGCCGGGAATGCCGTCGCCGAAGATTCTGCGGAGCACCGTCATTGTGCGGGCCTGGACTTCTTCGTCGGCCAACTCTTCGAGTTGCCTTGCAAATTTCCCGCCGACGAGTGCCACCAGCACCGGCTCACCCGACAGTTTCCAGCCGTTCAAGAACTGCGCAAACTCCCCTTTGACGTCGGAGACATACGCGAGGTTCGTCACATCATGCGGCCAGAACACGCGGGGAAACTTCAGGACGATCTTGTCCAACCTTCCCATGTCGAGCCGCTCGATGACGTCTCGTTTCGGGCGGGACAAGGGTGGCACGAACTGCACGCTTCCTATCTTGAGCACCCCCAGCGGGAGCGTAATCACGGCCCAGTCGCCTTCGTATGCGTCTTTGTCGGTGGTAACCCTGACGCCCTCGTCGCCGTGCTCTATCCTCGTCACTTTTTGCGACAAGCGGATATCGAGCCCTCGGGCGAGTCCGTCGGCAATTTGTCCGTAGCCGCCGGGGAAGAGGTGCGAATCGCCTCCGAAGCCGTCGTCGTCGAGGCCGTAGCTGGCCGAGAGTTTATCAGCGTCTCCGCCGGTATCGCTCTCGATGCCGACGACGAAGAGGTCGAGGTACCGCTGCTCGGCCGCGTCGAGTTGCTCGCCGGCCAGCACGCGGCGAACAATTGCGCTAAATGAGATATCGGCATCAAGGTCTTCCGTAAGTTTCTCGATGGCCTCTGCCACGGATTCCTGTTCCGCACGGACCTCCTTGATGGTGTCGTCAGAGATTCGCTGTCCCGAGCGATCGTAGAGGGCCCACTCCTCGTCATCGACGATCGTCTTGACGCCAAACTCTCTGGCCAACCTGGCGATGGGATTTCCTCGCACGCCGGAGATCCACGACGCGCCCATATCGATCGGCACGCCGAGCGAACGATCGGTCCAGACGCGACCGCCAACTCGAGCCCGTGCTTCGAGAACGGTGACTTGATTGCCGTGCGACTTGAGCTCGCGAGCCGCTGCCAGGCCCGAGATTCCCGCCCCTATTACGAGGCCTTTCCCGGTGCCCTCGCGCCCGAATGCTTCTCGGACCTTCCAGACTTGCGAAAAGGCACCCGCGAACAGAGCGGCGAGAACGGTACGACGATCAAGATTATGAGTCATCTTCGGACGTGCAGTCTGGGTATGGGAAAACGAGAAGCGGGCGCTCCACAACCACTTGACGTGAAGCGCCGCTAGCGGCCTGAATTACCTGGGCTTCTTCTGCACGGCGCTTCCGATCGGCAGCACCCCAAGCTGGCGAGCTTCGGAGATATGGATCAGCCTGTAGGCTGGCTCCCTTTCCGTGTCGAACTTTTCGGCGTTCTTGGCGAGATCGGCGGTCCCTATGGCCATCGCGCCGTTAAACGAGGCCCAGGACGCTTCCTTGTGGAACCTGGGATCGACGGCCTGCGCGAAGTCTGCGGGGACGTTGTCCACTTTGAGGTCCCGTGCACCGATCAGCGTCGTCTCCAGGCCCATCAGGTGCTCGCGTTCCCGGTCGCTGAAGAAGCCGAGGTAACAATGGCCAGGGACGAGTATCAGACTCGGCTCGATGCCAATCTTGCGAAGTACCGATGCAAACAACACGCTGCCGTCAACGCAGTTGGCTTGTTCGGCCGCCAGAGAATCATCCAACAAACGCACATGCTGGCTGAGAACGACCTTGCTGGTGCCGCTGGTGGTGGAGATGTCGCTATACTTGATGCCGTGCTGCTGCAAAGCGTGCCAGACGGCGTAGACCTGCTTGTACACTTCGAGCGGGTCGTTGGACTGGTAGCCGGTGAAGGCGTCCACCACTCCCAGCTTCAAAGCGTCTTTCAGGATTTTGTCCACCAGCGGATGGTCCTCGTTGACGTAGCCGGCGAACAAGAAGCTCAGGTCTTCGCCGGGGTCTGTTTCGTCCTCGGGGTTGAGCAAGAGGAAGGGGCATTCGTTAATCGATCGCAAGGTCAGGTTTTCGTTCGTGGTGCCGGCATCCTTGCCGTCCAGCTTCACGGCGACCGAAACGCTTACCGGACGAGCTTGCTTGTTAGCGACCAAGGCATCGAACTTGTAGCGGATTCTGGGAAGCACGTAGTAGACGTCGCTCTCTCCCCCGGCGGGCAATTTGCCCTTGAACGTGCTAGGCTCCATGATCGCATCGGAAGTGAGCGTGACTTCGATGTCGGTGTCCTTCCTGGGAGCCGCAATTGAGATGCCCATCAGCCCCGTCTGATCGCCCACCACGGAGTCGTCCTGATCTTCTTCGGGCAATTCGTAGGTGGCCAGGGAGATCAGAGCGGAAGGAAAGATCATCCGTTCGGTCAGGCAGAACGGTTCCCACTCGGAGGCGAGCAATGGCGACGCTGACAATGCGAATAGAGCCAGAATGCCGCAGAGGTTTGTTTTCACAAAAAAAGCTCCCGATTGACATAAACTAGATGAGAAATTCTGTTGGGAACGCGCCCAAAATCGACCGCTACATACGATCATTCGCCTAATCGTCCTGAATCAATTCATCGAGCGACTCCAAAATGTCGTAAGGGTCGAAGTCGTTGCGATTGCCGAGCAATACCGCCGTGCGATCGGCTTTGAGGTCTCGCCAGTATATTGTGCGAAATCCGTCCCAGGATCCGTCGTGCCCGTAACCGATCAGTTTTCCGTTTTCGAATTCCAATTCCAGGCCGCACCCGTAATCGTTCTGCTTACCGTTTCGCGTTTTCGTCGGTAGAAGCGAAAAAGTCCTGGTCGCGGGCTTCAAAAAGGTGCCGGAACGTTGCGCGGCGTCCCAGGCGGCCATGTCCTCGAGGTTGGACCAAATGCCGCCGTCGCCGACGCTTAAATAACGCTCGTTTCGAGCGGGCGGGGCACCCCAGCCGGCTCTCCATTGTTGGCCTTTTCCTTCCTGGTAACCAATGGCCCTCAGGCAACCGGCCGGCGGCGGTTCCGGTACGGCTTGTGGACTTTCGTAGGCGAAGGTGTGCCGCATTTCGGCGGGGGCAAAGATTTCGTCGTGTAGAAACGTGCCGTACGACTTTTTTGAAACGCGGGCGATAATTGTTCCCAGCAATAGATAATTCGAATTGCTGTATTCGTACTTGCGTCCCGTCGCGAAGCCTAAAGGGAAGTCGTTCTTCTGCCTCGCAAATTCGCCGACGTAGTCCTCGTTTACCCAATACGTGCTATGGCGCGCCGGCGGGTCGTCGAACTTCATGTAGTCAGGCAGGCCCGAGGTATGAGTCAGCAGATCACGAATACGAATCGGACCAGAACGATAGACCGGCAACTCAGGCAAGTATTTGCGAACGTCCTCATCGACGGACAACGCACCTCGCTCGTGTAAGATCAAGATCGCCGTTGCCGTGAATTGCTTGGAAATCGACGCCAACTCGAACATTGTGCGAGTCGTAATCGGTGCTGCGGATTTCAGATCGGCGAGCCCGTATCCCTTGCGGAAGTTGATCTTCCCAGGCTGGAAGACCAGAACCGCCACGCCGGGACCGTCGTCGGTGATTCCCTCGCTTGCCGCCAAGCGGTCGATCGCCTCGGTGAGCTGGTCGTCGGCAACGGCGTTGTTGAGAAGCAAAAGAGCCGCCGCAAGGCAGCGGCAAAGGATACGAATCGCTCTTCGCATGGTTTGCCTCACGGGTGTCTCATGGGACGGAGACGGACAATGGCAAGTTCTACGCCAGCTCTTTTCGGCATTTCCCATTTGGCTTGAGCTTGGAACAGATCCCAGCTCGTCGCGGTCGCCATTTTAACAGCGCGGCCCCCCGCGTCTAGCGCGGAATGAATTTTCATCGTTTTCTCCGTCCGGATTCCGAGTCCCTCGTTTCGACGACTGGATTTGAGACCGAAACGGCTCTGTCGGTCGTGCTCGGCGCTCATGGCTTTAGGGGAGTCTCCTGTTGCTTGAACGCAGGGTGATCTGCATTCCCCGTTGCCAGCAGGTATGCGAGCAGGTCCAGAATCTGTTCTTTATCCAGTGTGTTGAGCAGTGCTGTTGGCATGATGGAGACAGGGGATGGGCGCCGGGACTCGATTTCCTTTTTGACGACCTTCTGCTGCTGATCGGCAGTCGGGCCGGTCTGCACTGTGACCGTCTCTTCGTCTTCCACAACGATGTTCCCGACGACAACTGTTCCGGACTCCATCTCAAGCAGGAACTTTTGATACTTTGCCTCCACGTTGAGAGAAGGTTCAAGAATCTCCCGCAGTAAAACCCTGGCGTCCCCTTTGTGCTTTTTGACGACGTCGGCCAGATCCGGGCCAACGGTCAGACTGGGGCCGTGCGCATGGCCTGCATTGACGTGATTATGAAGAGCTGCGGAAATTGGGTCAGCACCGGTCATTTTGTGGCACTGCGCGCAGGCCAGTTTGACGAACAGTTGTTGTCCCTGAAAGAAATTCCGGTTTTCCGCGACTTGTGTGACATCATCCTGCAGAGCGCGGAGCGTCCATTCGGTTATCTTGACCACTGGCTTCGGATTCCTGACGAGGAATTGTTCGAGATCGTTGGTCACATACATGGTGCCTCGCATCAACAGGTGGTGTCCGGGGAACGAACAGATATAAGGGTAGGCACCTTCTTCGTTCGGAGCGGTGAATTCAATCACTTGCTCCTTTCCGTGATCCACCAGCTTGCTGGACCAGAAAATATCTGAACTTTCTGGAACGTAACTGACGGAAAATCCACCCGCACCCAATGCCATTGCCTTGAGGCCGATGTCGTTGTCCGTGCCCGGCTTCACGAGCAGAATGTTATGCGGCATGAAGTCGGGATTCGCGAAGGTCAGCTTGACCTTCTTCCCCGGCTTGACAGTCAATTCTGTGACATCGTACAGCATGCGTTCGGGAACCGTGCCGATGCGGATGGTCGTCAGTTCGGAAGTGTCGCTCAGGATGCCTGACTTTTCGGCGGCGGCCATCTTTTCGGCGGCGATTATGCCACCTCGCATCGTGCGTTCGACATTGAACCACAGGTGCTTAACCGTGTTCGCTGCAATTCGGGCATGCGGGTCCGGAGACTTCAACAGTTCGCCCATCAGCTCATAGTCTCTGACGTCGTGCTGCTGATGCAACCAAAGAGCTTCCAGCAGATGATGTGCGTCAGCCGGGTCGTTCGGATCCAGCTTCTCCATCCATTTTTTTGTCTCAGCGATGACTTCCGAGGAGTCGCGCTCGCTGAGTTCAACGCGCGTTCGATGTCGAATGGAATCGACCGGCGACTTCAGGTTGTCCAGCAAGGCTGCAATTGGCTGGCCATTGATGGCGATTGGCTGCTGGAGCGGTCGGTCTTTGGCGGTCATGCGATAGATGCGACCGTGAGTGTGATCGCGATTGGGGTCGCGCACGTTGTGCTGCATGTGGCCGATGATGGCGTTGTGCCAGTCGCTGATATAGAGCGACCCATCCGGAGCAAAGATCGCATCCGAAGGCCGGAAGTTCTTGTCGCCACTCATCATCAGCCCGCGTGATTTATCGAGCGTCGTTGAGCCATCGGCGTTGATGGTGGTGACGGTGAGATCGGTCCCGGCCGGTTCTCCCCAAACGGTTCCCTTTTCAGCGTTTCGTTCCAGATGATAGTGCTTGATACCAAGGAAACCGATCACGTTGCAGATCAGGAAGTCACCCTGCATCGATTCCGGGAAATGCGTACTGCTGACGACTTCGCTGGCAGTCACGGGACGAACTTCTTTCGTCAGAAGTTCGTGCATGGCGAAGCCCTGGCCTTCGGGCCGGACCTGATACGCTCGACCACCAGTACCGTCGGTCGCGTAGTGGTATCCCCAATGGTCAAAGGCGATGCCGTGGGGGTTGGGCGAGTTGTTGGCATGCATCGAGATCGTGAAACGTCGCGGATCGAAGCGATACATCGCCGACGCCCCGGACTGTAATGACGATCCCCACGGATGTTCGTGGTTGTGCTGCATGAAGACACCGCTTTGCCAATAGATCGCACCATCCGGGCCATAGATCAGATTGTTTGCAGCATGATGCGTATCCGAGGAATCAAGGCCCTGAAGCATGATTGTTCGCACATCGGCCACGTCGTCGCCATCGGTGTCCTTGAGGAACAGGATTTCCGGCGCGCATGTCACGATCACGCCGCCATTCCAGAATTCAAAACCCAGTGGGTTCTGTACGCGAGCGAACTCGGTGACTCGGTCTGCTTTGCCGTCGTTGTTGGCGTCGTGAACGATCATCAGTGCATCGTTCATTTCTTTCAGCGGTTCCCACTTCGGATAGGTCGGCCAGACGGCGACCCACAATCGACCTTGAGTATCGAACTGCATCTGCACCGGATTCGCCAACTGCGGAAACTGCACTTCGTCCGCGAACAGATTTACTTCAAAGCCCTCCGCGACGGCCATGTGTTTGAGGCCTTCTTCTCCGCTGATGTAGTCCAGCTTGCCTTCCTTCTCTGCACTGGAGCTCTTGCTTCCGCCTCCGACGTTCGAAATCACTTCGATCGGCTTCGGGACGTTGCTGTCATCAATGGCAATGTCTCGTCCCTGGGCCACAGCCCAGACGCGAGCGTCTCGATTCATGGTCATGACATCGAGCATCCTGAGTTCATGCTGCAACACGTCCGCATTGGTTTGGTCGTTCGTGAACGTCAGTGTGGAACGTCCGCCCCATACGTCGTTTCCATCGCGAGCGCGAAAACGGTTGTGCCAGTGGTTGGCACTGTCGAGTACCGCGCTCCGCAAGGGATCCATCGATTGCGAAGTCGCGACTTTCTGGCCGAGTAATGCGGTGGCAATGACCTCCGCAAACTGGCGATTCCCTTCGGCTGTCAGATGCACGCCATTGATCGTCAACGGCTCGCTGGCTGTTTCAAAAAGTTTGAACGAAGGATGAAACAGATCCACGAACGCCACGCCTGCTTCTTTGGCGGCCGCTTCTGTTGCTGCCGTGTACGCCTCCAACTGAATGTTGTGAGCCTGACCGTCCGGGACGTTTGGGTTACCGGTCTCTTCATGGGCAATCGGGCTGAACAGGACAATTCGCGGGAACGACTTTCCGTTGGCTTTCGAGCCGCGTGTCTTCCTGACGAACGCGACCAGCTTCTGCTGATAGTCAGCCGCCTTTTCCACTCCATCGAATGATTCGTTGTAACCAAAAAACGCGAAGACGACATCGGCCTTCACGTATTGCAGGTACTCCGTCATCGACATCGCGCCGCTACTGCGCGGGAACGAGTCAGGTCGGTCGCCGCTGACGCTCATGTTTCGGAAGCGGACTTTCCTGCCCTGCAGTTCGCTCTGCAACAAAGTCTCCATCCATCCGTCGTGCTGCATGCGATCGGGCAAGCCGTTGCCCATGACTGCGACAACATCGCCGTCCTGGAACGAGAATGGCAGCGGATCACGGTAGTCGGCTGGTATGTCGGCCAATGCAGGCTCATCGGACGGCTGCGGATCGCTCTTCTTTCCTTTTTCTCTGGCTGGTTTTTCTCCTCCCGCGACCGGCGCACCGGTTTTCCCGCTGTATGTGAGCCAGGTCATCCGGCCTTCGTTCTCAACATCAATGACCATCGCTTCCGGCGCTGCGACATTCACAGCGCGGAAGACCTCTTTCCGATCCTCATCCAGCAGCGTGATGGTGAAGCCCTCCAACCGCTGCTCGAAGCCTTCACGATTCCAGATGCCGACCTTTTCAATCTTCGTGGACGTTTTCAGATCGACTTCCCACCACGGATTCGTCGAACCGGCGTTGGTTGTATGAGTCTGTCCGCCTTTATTCCAGTCCGGCGATTGATTTCCATCAATCGCTCTGGCCGCGGTGCCGTCGCCGCTGGTGCTGGATTGAGTCGCCGCTCCATCCGGGGCAATGTTCTTGTTGCCGCTGATCACTTCCACTTCGGCAAGGGTGAGAATACGTTTGTCGCCGGGAAGCTCGATGCGAACAAAACGCGCTGGCTTTCCGGTGGCGAGGACTTTGGCTGGTCGCTTTTCCGAGATGGCTGCTTCCGCTTTCGTCTCCGATTTGTCTTTCTTCGGTTTGTCCTTTATGGGCTTGAAAAGACCAACGGTTGCGACGTTCATCTCGGGCGTGATTTTGTCTTCCAAACCGACCGCCCAGAATATGCCGTTACAAATCAGCCGACGATAACCATCGTAGTTTCGGCCATAGTGACTAACCCACGTTTGGCCGAGAACCTGATGTCCGAATCCCGGTTCGTAGCCCCGTTCGTTTGAGTCGAAGGAGTATTTCGAGAACTCACTGCCTGCAGAGATCTTGAATCCATGCGTAGTAGCTCGCTGCCCGACAACCGGACCGCCTCGTTTCAGGTATCCGTCAAAGTATTTCATCTGCTCGACAGGCAGATCTTGAAATCGCAGGGCCTTCAAAGGACATGCTCCAGCCAAACAAATGAATACACAAACCGCGAAGAGTAGTCTGCGATTGGCGAAGTCGGTGGACAAAACAGCGTGGAAATTCAAGTTCATAATCGACTCGTTTTCGGGGGGTGGTACACAGATCGCCTGAGGATAAAGCCACGAGCGCAAACACGCTAGTGGGGGCGCTAAATATTCTGCGGCAACGCATTCTTTGAACCTGAGTGTTCTGCAGGGTGTGACCAGCGGAGCGCCGGTACGCCATTCTGCAGCAATTTGGTGTGTCTGCGCGTTGCTTGCTACACCCGGTTTCTATGTCGCGCACTTCATTTGTCGGTGAGCCGATTTTTGACCCCGAAAAGCGGTGCGGAGGTTGCGTGTTCAGGGTCTAATCTAACCGGGATCGGACACAATTCCGCCCGGATGTTTTTGCAGCATACAGCCGCTCGTCCGCACGCGATAACAATTCATTGACGGTGCCGACGTCTGACATAGACAATGACACCACTCCCAGACTGCAGGTGACAGACACAGGACCGGACGGCGTGCTGAAGGGAGTCGATGCCACCGTCAGACGAATCCCTTCGGCGATACGCACTGCATCCTGCAGTTCCGTTTGTTCACAGATGACCACAAACTCCTCGCCACCCAGACGGCAGAGCGGATGATCCTCGCGCAGCGTCTGGCTGATTTGTTCACTGAAAGCTCGCAGTACCTGGTCACCGACCAGATGTCCGTACGAATCGTTGATTTTCTTGAAGTCATCGATATCGATCATGATGACCGCCAGAGGGAGCTTCGAGAACTGGCAGCGCGGCAGCAATTTTTCGAGCGTTGACATCAGGTAACTGCGATTGAAGGCTTGCGTCAGCGGATCGCGCGCCATGCGTTCATGTACGACGGTGTGGTAAGTCGCTTCTTCGGCCATAGATGCCATAAATTTCAGAATCGTGATGCCCAGCCGGATCAGTTCTCCACCCTTCAGTCGGTGCCTGTCACGCAGCGGCTTGTCATCGACAAAAGTCCCATTGCGGCTTCCAAGGTCTGAGACAAAGTAATTGGAACCATCCAGTTCGATCACAGCATGGCTTCTGGAAACCGCATTGTCGTCGAGCGGGATATCACAGGACGGTCCGCGTCCGATGACCGTACGCTGGTTGCTCAGACGAAACATTTCGGCTGGTGCGGTCACCGGACAGATCTGCATCACGCAGCCATGACCGGAACGCACGTCCGCAGGCGGAATAAGCTGAAAGCTATCGCCCTCTGTGTCGGCGAGCGTTCGCTGTTCACTAGATTCCTGATCAATCTGCTTTACCGGCAATTTTCCGGTCATTTCGATCGCCAATTGCAAATACGTTCCAACAGGGCAGTGCCCGTCAAACAACAACGCGGCGGCGTTCTGCTTCGGACGATGATGTCCCCAAGGGCAGTTCCCGGTCCTCTCCGTCCGCGTAGAGCACAAGTGTCAATTCATTTCCCGCGCGGTTGTAAAACATCTCATCTGCGAATGCACGCATGAGCATCAATCCGCGTCCACTCGCGAGCAACATCTCCGGGTCATTGCTGCGATCCAACACGCCCTGAACATCAAAGCCGTCGCCGGAATCCTGTATTGTCAGCCACAGGCCAAACGCACTTACCAGTTCTGTGATCTGCACTGACCGTTCGCACCACGGTGAGAGCGCTTCGCGCTCGGCCGCCAATTCAATGAATCTGGACGATCCGTCTTCCTTCAGCTTCGAACTGAGTTCCAGATTCCCATGATAGAAGGCATTGTTCAGCGCTTCTTCCAGCGCCATGCAGAATTGAATCTCCCGTTTCCCAGCGACGACTTGATATTCAGCCAGACTGCGCATTAACCGGTCGCGCAGTTTCGGAATCAAGCGACAGCACATAGGCGATCGCAACTGCGTTAGCCGCACATGCCGCGACAGGACGACGATTTCCTCAGAGATTGAAAATTCATCTTCCATCGGCAAGATTTCCTCTGCCACAATGCCAAACCATCCTGACCTACAGAAAACCAGCCTCCCGCGACGCCGCAATTGTGACAAACTCGCTTCTCAGCTGCAAATGCGTACGAGACAATCTTTCCAGTATGTTTCAGGAATTCGGAAAAAAATCTGGGTTGAACTGCCCCTAGGTGGAAATAACTCCACGCCCCCGTAGTACTCATAAGCTTGTACGTAATCGGATTTGCCGGATTCTTGATGCTACCTTCGCCCACAACCCAATTTACGCCCCCGGCGGAGCTTGCCTCCCTTGAGCGAGAATCATCAGCAGACATCACCCGAAATCGAAATTCTTCTCACAGAAACAACACGCTTAACGTCTATTAAGGCGAGCGGCAGAAATGAATTTACTGGTACGACGGACTTCCAGTCCGTCGCATGGTGCTACTCGGCGGACTGGAAGTCCGTCGTACAAATTGCGGATGGTAAGTTCTATCCTGCCGCTCGCCTAAGGACCGCTCGATAAATAACTGTCTCTTCTTATACCCTCACACTGCCCTCTCCCCTTGCCAGGGGAGAGGAGGATGCGGTCAATCATTTCTCGAACCGTCCTAAGCAGAATACGCAACTCGGCAATGGTGATGCAACTCCTGGAATGCGGGCTTGATTCAAAATGGTCTGGAAATCTGCCACGACCATCACTCCTGCAGGAAGTTGTGGGAGAGTACTGAAACATGTCGCGACAGGAAGATCTGAAACTTCTGCACGAGTATACTCAGAGCCCAAGTCTCATTCGGCACATGCTGGCCGTTGAGGCGGCGTTGCGTGCATACGCCAGGAATTTCGGAGAAGACGCCGACAAGTGGGCCACAGTCGGTCTCCTGCACGACTTCGACTACGAACGCTGGCCCGATCCGCCTGACCATCCTTTGCAGGGCGCTGAGATTTTGAAGCAGCGAGGCTATCCGGAAGATGTGATTTACGCGATCAAGTCGCACGCCGATTACCTCATCGACTGCCCCCGCGTTTCACGCCTCGACAAGACCCTGTACGCCTGCGACGAACTCTGCGGCTTCATCGTCGCTTGTGCTCTGATGCGCCCCGACCGCCTTGAAGGCATGACACCCACCAGCGTCCGCAAGAAGATGAAACAACTCTCCTTCGCCGCCGCCGTCAACCGCGACGACATTACTCGCGGTGCTGCCGATCTGGGTGTCGATCTCACCGAACACATCGCCTTCGTGATCGCGGCGCTGCAACCAATTGCTGCGGAACTGGATTTGGTGCCCAAGTCCGGAGGTTGACCAGCGGACTTCGGGAAGCGAAGAGACCTACTTGCCGTCACCCTTGAGGTCGGCGATCTTGACTTCGACGGGCTTCAGTTCGTTGTCGCCTTTCTGAACCTTAACGCTGTACTTGCGTTCGAGATAGCCTTTACGTTCGTGCCACACTCGGAATTCATGTTCGCCGACTGGCAAATTCGGGATGCTGAACTTTCCGTCCTTGTCCGTCACGGCAGCATACGGATGATCAACCACCATCCAGTACGCCTGCATCCACGGATGGAAGTCGCACGCGACCTTCATGGGCAAAGATTCGCTGATCTTGTAGTCCACTGCCAAGCCTTTGCCCGCTGCCGTGTTCGCAGCGACAAGCACGTTGATCGCCTGGTTCTTGAGCGGATACGTATGGGTGTTGTGAGCAATCGCGTCACTGGAAATGACTTCCACAGTCTGTCCGCCAAGAACAACCATCGCGTGCGGCGTGAACATACAGCCTTTCTGGTCGAAGACCACCACTGCCGGATCAGGCTTCTTCAGATCGGGATGGATACTCTTTGGAGCTTTCGGGAGATAGATGAACACATTTGCCAGACCCTTGGAATCCACATCAATGACCAGATCATCTTTGTAGGTATCCGCAGCGGCACAAACCGCAGGGTCTTTAACCTGAGCACCTTTCGCGTGCAACAAAACAGGGGCCGGAATGTCGCCAGTCACTACGACCTGACCTGAAATGGTTCCCCAGTCTTCAGCAATCGCCGACACACCGCAGCACAACATCAGGCTGGCGGACAATACCATCATTTTCATGTTCAAATTCCTTGAAGGAGTTGAGGAACAATTGTCAGGTGAAACTATCGAGAGGCTGGCTCACAACTCCCCGCAGGACAGATGCACTACGCAGCGCAGCGACTCGATGTGCAACTTCCGACCTACCGGTATGTTGCCGGGCTCATTTTAGCGCGATGCCTGAGCCAAGTCGAATACGACTTTTGGTTCTTCTCTTTCCTGCAACCTCGTTCTCAGCGCTGGGACGTCGATTATGCGGCTCGCGGTTGGCTGGATTATCATTTCGATATGGAAGGACAAGAACAAGAGCCTGCAGCCGATATCCCTGACGCTGGATTCCATCCGAAACCACTCCCGAATGTCAACATTTGACATCGGAGAAATGCCTCAGAAAATCCCCGCGCAGTTCATTTGTCGATGAACCGTTAAACGTCGTATTCAACGACGATTTCTGCATCTTTCTGACGACTGGACCAGCACAAAAAGTCGTCATCAAGCCATGTTGATGTCAGTCGCGAATTGACCCTGATCGGTACGGTACAGCGAACGACGAGCGGTTCAGGGTCATCGGTAAAGTCGTCATCAAATGAATCGATTAACAGCATGATTTCACCTTTCTCAGTAGTCGCGGAGTGTTTTGGCGTCCCTGCCACCATGATCGAATTCAGGAGTTCTGCATTCTGGCTGCGAGGAAACCGTGAAGAACGCACGAGTTTTTCGTTAATCCGGCGTGCGGGGTGTACTCGCTCGATGCTCGTTACTCGAAGTCCGCCTCGGCAAGGAGGACCTGCGGGACTCACGTTTTCCATGACTCACAACTTCGCATAGACTCCATGTCTCCGTGCTGATTCCCCGTCAAGGCACGTTCGCCTTGCCTTGAAGCCGTCCACAGCGAGAAGTCCGCATCATGAAGAAAGATGAATACCGTCGATGGTTTTCTGATAAGTTACAGGGGCAGAATCGTCTCCTGATCGGTGCGATCACCGCGATGGTCGGCTTGGGGCTCGTGGCGACGTTGTTGGAAGCAGGGGCCTTTGCTGTCATCCTGCGGCTCGGATTTGTCGGTTCATGGATTGCGGCGTTTGTCGTGGCGTTTGGCATTTTTGGAGGAATGCTGTTCTTCACATTTCTGCGTCTGCCCAAACAACTGGGTGACACAGAACATGAATTCGAACAAGAGGGTGAGATGATTCTGATCCGCGCGGCTCCCACGATGACCGCCGTCTGGACGTACGCACTCGGAAGTCTGGAGAGTGACCAAACCTGGGTCGAACGCCTGCTCGGCAAATTGGCATTGCCGCAACGCCTGTTCTGTGCGGCCTATTTTTCGTGGCAGCGGATGCAACAGCTGAAAACCGTTGACATCAACGACTGTTCCGCCATCATCAGGCTGCTGCACAGGGAAGCCGAACGTGTCGAAGTGAGCAAACTGGTGGAGGAAGTGCGACTTTCGAATCTGGCAGCGACTCTCAGAGACGTGTCCCTCATTGACGGCGTCATGTTCCTGACACGAAGATCTTTGGGACTCAGCCTGACCAACCGACTTGTCGAGAACATGGACGAATGGGCAAAAAAAAACAAGGCGGCGGACTGAACGCTGACCGAATCGCATCTCGCGAGGTTTGCGTGAAGTATCACCCGGATTCAATGGCATCCCGATGAACTCAGGACTTGAAAACTATGGAACTCGCCGAAGTACGCAAGGTTGCCTTACTCGCTCGACTGTCCTTGAATGAACAGGAACTGACTGCATGTGGTGATCAGCTAACCGTCATTCTGGACTATGTCAGCCTGCTGAACGAAGTCGAGACGGCAGATGTCGCTCCGATGCCGCACCCGATCCCCGCAGAGAATGTGTTTCGCGACGATGAACAACGGGCGTCTCTTCCCCGCGCAGCCGCTTTGGCAAACGCTCCGAAGTCCGACGGACAGTTCTTCCTCGTGCCCAAAATTCTGGAGGAAAAGGGAAACAGTTGAGTCCGCTCTCGACAGTAACGTTAAAGGAGATTGAATTTGGATCTTGGCATTGCTGGCCGAGTGGCCATTGTGACGGGTGGGGCGAGTGGGATCGGAGCGGCGACGGTGCGGTTACTGGCTCAGGAAGGCGTACGCGTTGCCGTCTGGGACTTGACTGCACAAGAGACGGTCGGGGCAGAGCTGATTCAGTCGGTGGATGTCACAAGTCTGACCGCAGTTGCAGCGGCATGGCAGCATACGGAAGAACATCTGGGGTCGGTTGATATTCTCGTACATGCAGCGGCGATTGGTTCCGGGCACTTCGGGTTTCCTTACACCCGGGTTCCCGTCTCGGCGTGGGACAGAGTTTTGCAGGTCAATATTCTCGGCATGGTGCATTTGGCCCATGTGGCTGGACCGGCGATGCAGTCTCGTGGACAGGGAGCGATGGTTTTCCTGGCGAGCGTTGCCGGTCAAATCGGATCACAGACAGATCCGCCGTACAGTGCGAGCAAAGCAGCGAATATCAATTTCGCGCAATGCATCGCGAAAGATCTCGCGGCGTCCGGAGTTCGCGTGAACTCCGTTTGTCCGGGAATGGTGAAGACGCCGCTGAATGAATCGGTCTGGAAATCATGGCACGACCAGCAGCCGGCGGAGAAACGCCGCTCTTATGAAGATTGGGCGGCGGACAAAATTCATCAGGTGATTCCGCTGCGACGCTGGCAGCAGCCTGACGACATCGCAGCGATGATCGTCTTTCTGTGCAGTGCTCGAGCGGGAGAAGTCACGGGGCAGACGATCAACGTTGACGGCGGCTGCGTGATGCACTCTTAGGACTCCACGCATCTGAGTGTTCGGATGGATCCTCGACTCATCCGCCGCAAGTACACTTCGCGCGGTCAGATTTGAGATTTTGTGAGCGGCAAGGCGCTAGCGGTCTGTTGATTTAAGGACGATCGGGAGTGTTTTCGTTTAACCCGATGCCGTAGGTGTAGGCCGGATCAAATCCGCCGCCGATGCCGGAACAGCGCAAACCCGGATTCCTCGTCGTGACACCCTGTCGCGTCGATCTGGATTTGACTGGCGGACGCCGCTCCGGCTTTCATTGGGTTTGCTCGGTCCGGCCTACGGACCTGTGAGCAATGCAGGCTAGCCGCCGGTGTGGATTTAGGTTTGTATCCTGCACGCGGTTGGCAGTCGCTCGTTTCACCGCGTGCCCAGCGGGCCGCGATTGTTCAGTTTTCAATTTTCAATTTGAATCGCGGGGCGTGGCTCACGTGACGTATTCGCACATATCAACATCCGGATCCGCACATACGCACAGTGCCGCAGGCTTTCGCCCTCTCAGACTTTGTCGGGAAATGTTCGAGCAGACCACCGTGAATTGTAAATCGTCCGCAGCCTGCGATTCTCTTCCGCCGTTTCCACGACTTAGGCTAAACCCGTAGACCGTTGCAATCCGATTGCGACAGAATTCTTGGGTATTTCGATTGTTTTTCTGTCAATTTATTAAAAATTTCCGGAACCTAATGGTAGACTTTGCCGTTTTCGCGTCATTGATGGATCACCACGGGTCTGCTGAATACACATCTGACGAATTGTTGACTCCGATTTGAAAGCAATGCGAACTTTTCGCGACAACTTACTGTCTGCAACAGCTTTGCAGTCAATTTCCGACTGTCACGGCACAGTAGTTGATGGCAGTTTGTTCTTACGCTGAAGCCATTTTCCGCGACATATTGAACTCAAAATACCCACTCCGCGATTCCCCGTCGTTCGCCGACTTAAATTTCATGTCGCGGAGTTCAGTCCCGAAAATCGAATACCTTAAGGCGCAAGTCGCTAGCGGTATGTTGATTTAGAGGCAATCCGAGAACCGGATAGTCGTGGTACGCTCCGCGAACCATCGCATTTCAAACGCTGCCAATTATGGCATTTCTCATATCAAGACGTCGGTTCGCGGAACGAACCACGACTTTTCGGATAGCCTCTAAGGCGAGCGGCAGAAATGAATTTACTGGTACGACGGACTTCCAGTCCGTCGCATGGTGCTACTCGACGGACTGGAAGTCCGTCGTACAAATTGCGGATGGTAAGTTCTATCCTGCCGCTCGCCTTAGTGGTTTTTATGGCTCATGGTCATGTCAACGCAAAGCGGCAGCCAGGAATTCAGCCATTTCGGCATGGTTGGTGCTTCGGGTTGGTATTAAAATGACACGCCGCTAGAGGGTGCTCTTTCAAACCATCAACTTCGGGTTGTGTTTATCAGCCGCTGGGCGTTGGCCCACGGTTAGAGCCGGACACTGCGTTCCGGCTGATAATTTGGACCCGAAAATCATATCTTGACGGAGCGTTCGATGCGGGAAATCGACCTGCAGATACCTGCGGGGAGCACCTTGCCGCACAGAAGAACAGCTGTGAACAGACAGACGCTTGGGTGTAAATCCCCAGCTCAAATAGGTGAAAACCCTCAGTTTAAGGCGACTTAGTGACCGATTGCCAGCGTGCAGGAGCAGTTAAGACAAATTTCAGGAAAACTTTTGTCAATGCCTCCCTAATTAATAATTGCTTAACACGACCGCGAAGAATACCATGCGGCGTTGATGAAAAACGTGGCTGAACGGAAGTCGCTGCCACGGTTGTTTGATGGTTCCTGAATCAGTCGGCGATCTGTCAGAATTTGGATAAGGGGTTTTTTGCAAGCCACTGGGCTTTCAAAGGTTTCAGTTGGCAGGGAGGAATGTGTCCGCAAGGAAGAAGAGAAGAGGAGAGAAGAGAAGAGAAGAGGTATCCAGAACGAACGACAGCGATTGGTCGATGCAAACATAAAAAAGGGTCGGGATTCTGCAGTCAAAGTGTGATTGCAGCCCAAGGCGGATTGCAGTCAGAGTGTGATTGCAGCCCAAGGCGGATTGCAGTCCAAGTGTGATTGCAGTCCAAGTGTGATTGCAGTCCAAGTGTGATTGCAGTCCAAGTGTGATTGCAGTCCAAGTGTGATTGCAGTCCAAGTGTGATTGCAGTCCAAGTGTGATTGCAGTCAGAGTGTGATTGCAGTCCAAGTGTGATTGCAGTCAGAGTGTGATTGCAGTCCAAGTGTGATTGCAGTCAGAGTGTGATTGCAATCAGAGTGTGATTGCAGTCAGAGTGTGATTGCGGTCCAAGTGTGATTGCGGTCCAAGTGTGATTGCGGTCCAAGTGTGATTGCAGTCCAAGGGTGCGATTGCAGTCCAAGTGTGATTGCAGTCGAATTACCAGGATTTTGGTATTGTTTTTCAAAAGGAACACACACAAATGAAGACATTTTGTAAGAATCGAATGATCGTCGAAGCCCGGCGTAAGGGGTTCACTTTGATCGAACTTCTGGTCGTAATTGCGATCATCGCAATCCTGATGGCACTGATTCTCCCGGCAATCCAAGCCGCACGCGAAGCAGCCAGGAGTGCACAATGCAAGAATAATTTGCGCCAATTCGGTCTCGCCCTGTACTCATGGAGTGACAGCGATCCGGCCAAACGGCTCTGTTCAGGTCAGTATGACTTTATCCGCGACGGTGACCCGACGCTGTACAGCTGGGTAGGGAATGTCTTGGCGGTTAAGGGCGGTCTGCCAAGTGCCATGCTCTGTCCAACAAACGAGACAAAAGGCTATGAGAAGCTTAATGATGGTCTAGCGAACGCAAACTTTACAAGCGGCAACTCCAGGACTTTGAACAGCCGCCAGGGTGCGGGCCCGATGGTCACGGCATTGAATGCCTTTGGTGCTTTGACGAACGATCGTGGCTTAGTCATGAAGGAATGGATTCGCAAGGGTGTAAATGCGAACTACGCTTCAAGCTGGTTCATGAGTCGTGGTCAGGCGTTGAAGACGGTCGCGCCCGTAGCTACCGATCCTCCGCTAATGAACGGAATTGGGTGCAAAAGTTTGACAATTACAGCGAACGACGCACCGACATGTACTGGTCCTTTAACTCAGACTCAGCTGAGTCGTTCTGATGTTCCATCGAGCTCGATTCCGCTACTGGGTGACGCCAGTCCAGGCGATGCGAGTGAAGCGATACTCAACACTGGTTTGTTCACTGGATCCCTGGACGATAGTGGGCAACTGATCGCAGGATCTCGTCTTTGTGAAACAGCCAACGATGGCCCTGCCCGGCGGAGACCAGCGGCGGCCACTATCGAATTGCTGGATAAAGAGGCTGCGATGAACGGCTTGTCTGTTACTTCGTACAATCCAAAGAGATATCCCCTTGTTGATGAGTTGGTAACAGCTACGAACGAAACCGACTATTCTAAAGATTCGACTTTGGGTTTGGTACTGCAGGACACCCGTGACTGGGCGGCAACGCACCGTGGCAGCTGCAATTTGCTGATGGCGGACGGCAGCATCAAATCGCTGTTCGATTCGAACGGCGACAAGTACCTGAATCCCGGGTTCAATACCACAGGGATGGACGCTGGGACTGACGGGTACACTCCTGGTCCTTGTGAGATCAACTCATTCGACGTGTTTTGTGGAACTTGGATCACGGACCCAGCGGCCGATACCAAGGTTAATTTCGAAAACTAGTGTACGGCGTGCTGTTGTCCGGAAAGAATTGTTGATTTGATTGCCCGGCTGCGACGTAGGTCGCAGCCGGATCTTTCTTTTTATTGTCGGGGATTAGTCGAACAAATTTGTTGCCGAAGATTGGCGCTGGATTGAACCGTGCCATCCCAGCGGTGATGAATTGTTTCGCGATTCCGCGTGAGGAAGGCACTCGTGACGGAAGCAGTCCAGACATCTAAGCCGTGTTCGGGATGCGGGTACGGCAACCTGATGGTTGCGAAGTTCTGCAGTCAATGCGGTGACCGGTTTGGTGCCGAGACGATGGTCTCACGTCCTGGAGCGTTGGGTTCGGGTCCTGCGCCGGAATCGGATCCAGCGTTGGATGAAGGGATGTCGCCCGATCATCCCATTGATCCTCGAATAGCGTTTGAAAGCTTTGTCCTTGAATTAGCGCATGAAGACGTGACGTCTCGGCTGGCGGCGGAGATCCAATCAAGCCGGGCTAAGCTGAAGGCGATAGGAGTAGCGCTTCCGAAAACATCGAATCCGATGCTCGTGTCGTTGATGGAAAGCCTGACGGCTCTGCCGAGTAACGAAATCTCGGCGCGCATCGCGATCATCACTGCACTTGGACGAATGGGTGATCCAGCCGTTTTGCCTCCGCTATTACTGGTCTCAGGATCCCACTCCAAAGACGTGCGCAATGCCGCTGCGGTCGCGCTTGGTTATATCCGGCATCCGTTGTCAGCGTATTTGCTATTGCCGAGGCTCCAGGACGGTTCTTCGCGCGTCAGGCATACAGCGTTTCAGGCACTGGTCCAGTTGCATCAGCCTCACACGGTGGTGCCCATTCTGATTGCATGTTCAGGCAGCCGTTCTCTGCGCGTCCTGATTCTGGAAGTCCTGCGACTTGTCTCGACCAGTAAATGCAGTCATTTCTTTCAATTGATCCGCGAATCAGATGCGGACCAACACCCGGAACTGAAGATTGCAGCAGACTGGCTGCGATTTGAGTTCCGCGATTCCATCATGGACAGAGATTCTGAACACATTACCGCCAGTGTGACGGTTGAGCCACAGCCGGTTCCTGAAATTCTCCCTCAGCAGGCGCGACCGCAACTTCAAAAATCTGCGCTACCACTGGTCGCTGTCGCAACGGTTTCAAATTCTTCAGACTCGTCAGAGTCGAGTGTATTCGGTTGGGGTAGCGCCGAGAAAAGTCAGTCAACCCCGATCAATGGTGCGGCTTCAGGTCGCCCGTACAACACACGCGCCGTGTCTGCTGCCACGAAGGAGTCTCAGACGGCAGGCCGATACCAAGAGACCGCAAATTTCGATGACGATGACGATGACGATGACCGAAGTGACGTCCGCCTGGTGGATGACGTCTGCCTGGCCGATGACGTCCACCTTGCAGATGACGTCCACCTGGCCGATGACAGCAACGGAAGTGATGTAAACCGGGGATTCGTCCGAAGTGCTGTCGATCAGGAATTCTTCAATTCAGTTTCTGGGTACCAGGACACTGGATCCTTCAATGTTGATCAGAGCGATCAGGAATTCGCTACGGACGATTCACAGAGTATTATGTCGGTGAGCGGAATGCTGTCTGCTCGCGAAATCTCAATGCTATCGAGTGGTCAAATGACTCGACCTGCCGGACAGCATTCCGATCAGGGTTATCGTCCGTCAGAACTCCATGGTCAGTCGAAACAGGACTCGTCTGCGTCTGGTCAGAATCTGTTTCCAATTTCTGCAGGCGAAACAGTCACGGCGATGGGCAACACGCCAGGCTTGAGTGCTCCATTAATGCGGGTGAAGCATCCGCCAGCGATGCCGTCGAACGGCACACACACGCCAGCCAAGCACGCAGGCAGAAAGTCGGCGGCTCCGGAGTTCGATATCACCACATCATCGCCGCTGATTCCAGCATTCACCGGCTCGGCAAGTCAACCTGTCGCTTTCACCGCGACAACCAACGGCACCGGGAAATTCGGCTCTGATGTGTCATCCACGGTCAACCATTCCAGCTCCGCAGACGTAGTGACCAATATTGTGTTGCCGGGGCATGATGAACAGTCAGTTGAAGGGATCGAAGCCGCCCAGACACTTACAGCAGCGGCGCAAGAAAAAGCAATGGCCAGTTTGAGTGCTGCGCGTGAGGATGCATTTCGGAAACTGGTTGAAGATTCAGCAAAGATCCCTGCGACAATGCCTCGGCCGTTGAAAAGTCGAGTGTCAGCATTGATGGCAACACCATCGACGAATATCGATCGCATAATCGAACAGCTTCGTGAGTTAGGTGCCACAAATTCGCCAAGCGCGCTTTCCACGCTGGCGTCATTCTCTCAAAAGCCGGCAAAGCTGGTTCGCGAAGCGTCTGCCGAGGCGATCGGTTGCATCCCGCATTCGGGCTCTGCCGTGTTGCTGCTGAAACTACTCGCTGACAAGTCCGGGACCGTTGTCGAAGCCGCGCTGAAGTCACTCATCAAACTCGATCTGGAGCCCACTCGTCCGGTACTGTTTGCCGCTGGTCTCTGTGGAACCAGCCTGAGAACCGTGGTGACCGTAGGTGTTGAATCAGTTGCTGACGGTAAGAAATCGGCATGGGAAGAATTTCTGCTGGGCATCCTGCGGGGCGCAGACATTAACTCGACCGCATTCGCGGTTTCGCTTCTTGCTCGGGTTGCCGGCGACAAGCAACTGAAGGTCTTTCAAAAACTGGCATCGCACGAAGCACCAGTTCTGCGAGTTGCGGCGGTGGATGCACTGGCTCGCACGCAGGCGAAGCGCGGCATCTCTCGGATTAACAACGCTCTGCAAGACAAAGACCCGACAGTACGGGCGCAGGCAGCGATGTCTGTGGCAACGATGTACAGTCCGCGAAGTGTCGAATTACTGCAGCAGGTGATCTTTGACCCCAACTTGAACGTGCGCCGCAATGCCGCACAATCGATGTCGCGAATTGATGAACCTAAACTCGGCGACGTAATCGGCAAAGCGCTGAATCAGGAGACCGATGCGACAACTGTTGAATATCTGCTTGAAGCACTGCAGAGAAACGGTACGAACAGGTCTTTGCAGATTCTGCAGCGCTTTATTGAAGGAGAATCGTCGCCATTTCGCGAGCAGGCGGTCGATGCACTTCGCAAACTGAAGATCCCGGACAGCGTTCCGGTTTTTCGCCGACTCCTCGACGACCAGGCTCCCGCGCTGCGACGTAAGGCGATTGAGCAGTTGGGAGTGCTGAAACCTGACGGTGTTCTTCCGAGACTGCGGGATATGCTGAAGCGGGATCCAAGCGAAATGGTCCGCAGCGCGTGCGCAAAAGCACTCGGCGATTTCGGCGACGCGACGTCGGTGCATCTCCTGGAAGAAGCGTTGGAAGATCATCCGCTGGTCCGGTTACAGGCTGTAATTGCGTTAGGCCGTCTGGGACAGGCATCGGCGGGGCCGATATTACTGTCATTGATGCGTGATCAGTTGCCGGAGGTGCGTTATCAAGCCGTGCGGGCTATCGCACAGCTGAAGCTGGAAGGCGTTGAAGAGCAAATCGTTCCGCTGCTGGAAGATCGGGAGGAGATGGTCCGTCGCGGAGCAGAGCAGTCTCTGAAGGATCTTGGAGAGAGTACGGGATCAATTCGATCGAAGCGACTGCGAAAGCGGTTTGTCAGTCTGGCTTCCATATTGACACCGTCATCACTTGCCGGTGCCGTACCTGGCGGCGCGAAAAGTCTCTACCTGGTCATCGTCGCTATGATGCTGGTTGGAGGGTACTACGCATTTCCGATGATCGCTTCCAGGATCGGTCCCGGAGAAACACTGCCGGTAGGACGTATTGTCAACGTTGACCTTTCGGCAGGACCGAAGTCACCGAAGTCGGCGATCATTCTTCGAACGAATGGCGTCCTGGATGTGTGGTCGATCAATGATCAGAAGTTGACAGCACGAGTCCGGGTTCCGGCGACAGTGGAACGTGTCATCGCAGAACGAGATGGTGGCGTAATTTTGTTGATGGGCGAAGAAATTGGCCGTCTGGATCCTGAATCGCAGTTTTCTTCTGAAAAAATGACATCCATCAAGCTGGATATGCGACCCAGTTCGGTCTTTTTTCACGAGAAGGAAAACTCGCTTTGTATTTTTGATAACCAAGGTGCTGAGACCACATTGAAAGTTCTGGATGCCGTCACGCTGCAGGAAAAGAAGACCTATCCGATCAAGGCCGCTTTGAGCGGTGGATGTACTGTCAGCCCCGATTTTAAGATCGTGCTAATGCTGGACGCTAAAGGTAAATTGTCGCTTTGCGAATTATCGACTGGAGAGGTGTTCCCTGTTGATGGGAAGCAGATGTCCGGTGAATTGAAGCAGATGACCGGTGAGGACCAGCTTGGGGCAATTTTATCTGTATTGTTTACAGAAGACATGAAATATTTGGCCTTGTGGATGCCGAAGGGTTGCCTGATATTGGACGCAAAGAACTTAGGTTTCGTTAAGTTTCTGCCGAATCCGGACGAGTTTGGCTTTGTGACCGCGAAAGGCATTCCCGAAGATTCAGACCTCATTGTTGTGTCACGGTCCGGACTGGTTTACACAATGGCAGACGATTTCAACGTTTCCGAATCTGGCATGGGCCGCACGACCACATTTGATCTTTCGGTAATTGGAACGGGCGGTGAACTTGTCTTGCTGGCCGATACTGAAGGCAAAGACTTTGACGTTTACAGCATCAGTGGACAGAAGATGGTGTTGTCGGATTCCGGTGAGAAATGAACGCAGCAAATCATTGATTACCTTCGCCGAAATGGGCCTTCCATATCGGGTTGGTGGTCGTGCTTGAGATCGAACTGTGCGGGTTAGATCCGGATGCGATGCACCTGACAAACCTTGGGTTGCATGGTTTGAACGCCGTTCTGGTGGCCTGCCTGCTGAACAGCTTGACGGGTCGCTAGGCCTCTTCCTTCTCATCGGAACACTGCCTGTCTTTCTTCAGAAGCGACGCCTGATCATGAATGCCTGCATTTTGGTCCTCGCGGTTACTGTGTGCAGTGTGCTGACGTGGAGGCAGTTGCAGATCTGGCGTAACAATATTTCTCTGTGGCAGGCATGCCTGAAGGTTGATCCGGACAATTTTCGCGGGCACGACCAGTTGGCCCTGGCACTTCTTGCAGACGATCAGATTGAGGAGCCACTCAGGGAATCGCAAATTGCAATGCGTTATGTCGAGAACCGATCTTACGGAGGAACATTTGCAGTGCATACATCGGATCTCGGTGAATCGAAGCAGTTGTTTACACAGGCGCTGAAGTATGTCCCAATGAACGTCGTGGCGATGGGGAATCTGGCCAATTGTGAAGCGGAAGAAGGCAATTTCGCTTGAGCCATAGAACTGCTCAGAACGGCCATAAAGATCGATCCTGAAAACCCTCAGCTGAAGGAAAATCTGCGTATATTTCAGCAAGCGCAGCGGCAGATTCCTTCGCAAGGATCAGCCGTTGGCCCTTAAGGCGAGCGGCAGGATAGAACTTACCATTCGCAATTTGTACGACGGACTTCCAGTCCGTCGAGTAGCACCATGCGACGGACTGGAAGTCCGTCGTACCGGTAAATTCATTTCTGCTGCTCGCCTAAGAATTCCTTCTCAATTGCCATGCATCATCTTTCCGTCGATCTGACTTACATCCTCAGGTAGTCTCCCCGTGACGAAATCGACTCTGCGGACAACGAATTCAGCCGCAACCCGTCGTACGGCTTTGGCCAGAAAGCGGCTGCTTCAGATGCACTTTGAGAGCGGCGTTGGACAGATCGGCGGAAACCTCTCCTGCCTGGATATTCTTCTGGCGATCTACCACGATGTCCTGACTGATATTGATCACTTCGTGCTTTCCAAAAGGGCACGCTGCCGGTGCTCTCTACACAGCGCTGTGGTCGGTTGGGCGACTGTCGGACAATGACCTGCGAACGTTTCATCGCGACGGCACGTTGCTGAGTGGTCATCCTCCGGCAAGAGGCATTGCCGACATTCCATTTGTAACCGGAAGTCTGGGTCACGGAGTTGGTCTCGCCGCCGGACTCGCGCTGGGACAACCTCAGAACGAGACTGCTGGCCGTGTGATCTGCCTGACCTCGGATGGTGAATGGAACGAAGGCTCGACCTGGGAATCGTTGATTTTTGCGAAACAGCAGCATCTCGCGAATCTGGTCGTGCTGGTTGATCAGAACGGTTTGCAGGGATTTGGCACGACATCGGAAGTTGCCGATCTCTCTCCTCTGGCGGACAAATTCCGGGCGTTTGGGCTGACGACATGGGAGATCGACGGACATGACCAGGCAGCGCTGACTGGCGTACTGAATTCGACCGCAATTCCGGGGCCGTGCATGATCGTGGCCATTCCGATCATGTACCGCAGACTGAAAGATACGTTTCAGAAACTGAATGTTGATCACGAAATCATCTTTGTGAATGACTGCAGCCCGGACGATTCGGAAGAAATCATCCGCCTCCTGTCGCAGGACGATCCGCGTGTCCTGGGGATCTCGCACTCCCGTAATTTCGGATCACAGGCGGCCTTCATGAGCGGCTTGCGAATCGCAAATAAGAACTCGTGCGTCCTGCTGGACGGAGACCTTCAGGATCCGCCGGAATTGATCGAGTAGTTCGTCACAAAATGGCGTGAAGGCTTCGACGTCGTTTATGGTCGCCGGGTAAAACGTGATGCAACTCTGTTTATGCAGTTTGCTTACAAGGCATTTTATCGGGTCTTTGATTTCTTTTCTTACGTCACCGTGCCGCATGATGCCGGCGATTTTTCACTGCTCGATCGTAAAGTTGTGCAGGCGCTGACGCAGTTCCCGGAGCGAGATCTCTTCCTTCGCGGCCTACGTGCTTTTGCGGGCTTCAAGCAGGTGGGTGTTGACAATCATCGTCCTGAACGCATGTTTGGTCGAAGCACAAACAGTCTTCTCGGAAATCTGGGCTGGGCCAAGAAGGGAATCCTCAGCTTCAGCAACACGCCGCTCAACATGTTGAGTGTTATGGGGGTCGGTCTGCTTTTGATTACGTTCACACTGGCGATTCTTCAGGTTGTCCTTCGGCTGTGGCATCCGGAATGGGTTCCACAGGGCCTGACGACCGTGCTGCTGGCGATCATGTTCTTTGGCTCGCTGTCGATATTCGCGATTGCGGTCGTAGGTGAATACATCGCAAAAATCTTTGAAGAGGTGAAGCGCCGGCCGCTTTATATTCGCCACAGTCTTGTGCGACATGGTGAGATTCGCAATGCACGCGGTGACGTTCCGTCTGCTCGGGGAGTCGCCTGCCGTTTGCCGACAATTCCTATGACGTCGTGCATCTGCGAGGGGTCCTGCACCACATGGAGAATCCCATGCTGGCGGTTGCTGAAGCGCTGCGGGTCGCGCCATGCGTATTCATCATAGAGCCGAATGGCTGGAATCCTGGGCTGAAGTGCATCGAAATGCTCTCCTCATACCATCGGGAGCACAACGAAAGGTCTCTTTTCTCCTCGCAGATCGATGCCTGGATCCATTCTCAAAAAGCCGTGGTCGTCTGGAGGAAATGGGCGGGCTTCGTTCCCTTTTTTGCCCGACATTACTTGCGAAGTGCATGAAGCAAATCGAACCGCTCCTGGAGGCTTTGCCAGTTGTTCGGCAACTGGCCTGCGCGGTTTACGTTGTTGTGGGAATTCGCGAAACATAGACTCAGTACCGAGACAGAAATAAGTGGGGCACGATTCCATCGTGCCGAGCACGTTAAAAACGTGTTTCACGTCCGGAAGACGACAGTTATTTCTGCGCCGGTCCTTAGTGAGCGGAATGACGCTAGCCACCGGTAACTGTTCCTGAAAAAGCAGCAAGACACCGGCGGCTAGCGCCTTGCCGCTCACTGAAAAAACGTCGAAGTCCACGCCATTCGAGAACCCCCGGCAGCGGAGGAACAAGATGCAGAAACACCGAAATTGTCCCCTATGTGACAGCGACTCTGGCGAGCTGTTCGCGGAAGTGTTTGGAACGGAGAGAGATCACACTGTATTTGTGCATGAGAGCGGCGTCCGCCTGGAGAGTTCGGCAGGAGCCAATGCAGGTTGCTGCGCCCTGCTGTTTGCACTTCCCTGGGCGTGGTTCGACAAGAATCGCCGTTCGTGGTTCTTCTGCCTGCTCATGATGCTTGAACCATTCCTGCATTGCTGGAATCTTCATCCGCAGCCCGATCCGAAGTTCTACTATCCGCGACTACCGGCCCTGGAGTTCATTCAGCGTTCATCGCCCGGCAGAGTCCTTGGCATAGAATGTCTGCCGCCGAAACTCCTGGAGTCCCATCAACTGCGAGACATTCGCGGGTACGATGGTGTCGATCCTCTCGCCTACGTTCAGCTGCTGTCCCTTTCGTATGATCCGCAGAGAACGGCGGCCCCCGAATATGCAAGGTCCATGTGGTATTTCCCCGAGTTCCGCGAGCCCGCCACTCAAGGTCTATCTCAACAACGACGCTCTGCCAGGAGCCTGGATTCCACAACACCATGAGCGGCTGGCGTCAACCGATGCCATCCTGCAGTCTATGCGGGACTGGAGTTTTGATCCGGCACAGCAGGCATTCACGTTGGAATCCACCGCAGCCATTCCGGATGGCGGCAGCGGCAGTGTGGAACTCATCAGCGAAAATCCACAATTCATGTCACTGACGGCCAAAATGGATTCGGCGGGCCTTGTGGTGATTGGTGACCGCTATGGCTCGGGCTGGCAAGCGACTGTCGATGGTCAACCTGCGGAACTGCTGTGCGTCAATCATGTGTTGCGCGGTATTGCAATTGCCAGGGGCAGCCATGCGATTGAATTGCACTACATCCCTGCGGCATTTGTTCTGGGAGTACGCTTTTTTTTTTCGCGGCAGTCATCCTGTTGCTCATGCTTGTCTGGTCTTGCCGTCATTCGTTTCAGGCGCTCCGCGCACGGATGTAGACTGGCTATGTGACGCCTCTGGCGCTGCTCGAAGGCAGGCAGCAGGCGATCTTTGATGAACGAGACCGTAAACTTTGTTACCCGATGGACTGCAGTATCAGGCTCGGAAGCCGCTCAGGTATGGAACAGTCTTCGCATGTTCTGTCACCTTGTCTGCGGCACTCAGCAAGCGACCGAGGTAATCCCACTGACCAGTCACAAGTGCATCGCGAGCGCTGTCGGGCATCGTCACGGAGAATGCCACATCGCCCGTTGTGACGGTCAACTTCTGCAGATCGACCATGATTTCCAGTTTCGGATTCTTCTGAATTGCGTTCGCCAGTTTTTCCAGATCGGCACGACTGGCTTTCACGGCAGGAATGCCGAGTGAGCCGCAGTTACCGAAAAAGATCTCCGCGAACGATTCTGCAATGATCGCTTTGATCCCCCAGCGCATCAACGACTGAGGTGCATGTTCGCGCGACGATCCGCAGCCGAAATTCCGCCCCGCTGCCAGAATCCCGGCCCCCTGAAACTGCGGCTGATTGAACGGATGACTCGGATCCTGCTGCCGATCGTCTTCAAATGCATGCTCGCCGAGACCATCAAAGGTCACACATCGCAGAAACCGCGCCGGAATAATGCGGTCCGTATCGATGTCGTCGAGCAGAAGAGAAATGCCGGTGGCGGTGACAGATTTGATTTCGTTCATCTGGATAACAGTCTAAGAAATGTTGTGGAATAGTGGCTCAAAAGTATAATAGGTGCATCGACGAATCGTGTGCGCGAGTTCGTTGGGAATCAGATTTTGCTGCTTTTTGGTTTTCGTGGTGCTTCTTGTGATTCACCGCGAAGCGGTTTGAGAAATTAGCCGGTGGTAAGCAAAGCGCTACCACCGGTTCGAGCATAAAATTGCGATCGCACCCTGACAAGGGTGCCAGATTCGTTGCTTCTGGCATCCCTTCAGGATGCGTGTGTCCTTGTTTCATTGACCGGTGGTGCGCCTGTCGGCGACCACCGGCTAATTTCTGCCATCCTTTCAGGATGAATCGCAGTCACGTCGACTTTAGTGTGCCGCGCACTTCATTTGTCGTTGAGCCGTATAATTGAGTCATTCAGATGGCGGAAACCATCGTTGCAGGGTTGATGTCAGTTTATTGAAACTGCGATCGGTGCATCCCTTGAAACTGACGCTGTCAGCAAGTTGCCGGAAGATTGACGAGGATGGTTTTTTCGCTTTGTGTTTCAACGCCGCAAGCATTGCCGCCTTGGGATCAACAGGTTTCTGTTGTCCAGGTTTGATATAGTTGTTGGATTGCAGCCAGCTTCGAAGACTTCCATCCTCGCTCCAGCCAAGAATTCTGTCCACGTGTTTCGATTCCGCCCAAACCCAAGCCTCGATTTCGGGATCGATCACGATGACTGCCGCATTGTCTCCCCAGCCGGATTTACAAAGATCTTCCTGGAGCAGGTTTTCCAGCTCGACGGTCGTCGTATCCGCTCCCGATCCTTCATGATCAAAGATCAGCAGCGAATGTCGGAACTGGCCCCTGAGTGCCCGGAGCAGGGCGACACCTTCGACTCGACAGCCGCCATCGTGCCGAGCAAAAGGCCGAACCTTAGCACTCTGAATACTTCGAATAGCCAATGCGTGCGTTCGTGCAAGTAATCCAAGCACCGTTTGCTCGATATCTCGATCGGCGACAAGCACAAACAACTCAGCAGGTTCGCTCATCGGCATCAGTCCAGAATCCCGGAGGCCAGAAGCATCCCCGGGTCAACGGTTCCCTTCCATGCTGCCATACGAGGATGCAAATCGCCTCGAACGATCATCGTCCCTTCTTCGGCCGACTTCGAAAAACAAAGAATGTTCTGCGGAGCTGCCAGACTCAGAATTGCAGGCGAGTGCGTTGTGACAAAAACCTGCGACTCGTACATGCTGCTCAGCGATTGCATTACGATCTCAATCGCCAGCGGATGGATACAATTTTCTGGTTCTTCGATCAGAATGATGATTCCGTAATCCATTGCGTAGGCAATTAACGTAAGAGCAATGAGACGAAGCGTTCCGTCAGAGGCAAGCCAGGAAGGCACCCGTCTGCCATCGTTGTACACAAGGACAACATTGGACCGAATCCCTCGTTCGTGAACGGTAGTGATCGTATCCAGATCCGGCACAGCGATTCGGAGATGACGGAGCCATGCATCAAAACTGTCGTCGTCGCGATTCTCCCTAAAGGCCTCTATTCTCTCCGCGAGATTGAATTCTGCATTTGACAGTCCGGTTCCGGTCACGAATTTGGGGTGCCTGAGATCCTCGGGCGTAAGACTTGGTTTTACAACAGAATCTCCAAGGAACCTGCGAAACCACGTAGCGGCAGGGAAATGCGTCGTATCCTCCGGAAGATTAGCAAACGCTGAAGTCGAAGGCGAGAGCCGAAAGTGGCTGAAAAAAGTAGAGTATTCCTGTTCACCCGCCTCCCAACAAAATTCAGTTGTTTCTTCGGGTGGTCCAAGCCTTGAAATAATTAGCCACGACCTCAAATTTTCACCAACATTCTCCGACGAAAAAGCGGGCGTGCCTGCAGACGAGTCTCTGAGGTGTGTCAAAAGAAGCCTTTCGCTCAGAATGCCAACGTCATTTCGATTCGAAGTAAGATACCCAACCTCGATTCGGTAGTTCAAATTCCCAAATCCCGTGTTCCAGCCAAGCATCTTGACAACATCGGGTGGGATCGTCGCGTCAACTTCGAGTTCGAATGAACCTCGTGTATTATCGAAAAGCAGTTGGTCAAATACGTCAGTTCGTTTTTGCAGCGCGTTTGCCAAACTGTCACGTGGCTGACTCACGATCTCGGATAAAAAACTGATCACATCCAGAAACGTCGATTTGCCAACGCCGTTGCCTCCGACAAGGATGTCGAAATTGCTCAACGTCTGATTAACGCGCTTGAGGCATTTGTAATTCATCGCCCGAATTCGAGTCAGCATGAACGCTCCTGTGTGCTCTAAACCATCGCTCCGGCAAACTCTCGGATATCCGCCACATGCCCCTCAATGGCCGCCGCGGCGACCATCGCTGGGCTCATCAGCAGCGTGCGCCCCGTTGGGCTGCCCTGGCGGCCTTTGAAATTGCGGTTGCTGGACGACGCACAGACTTCGCGGCCTTGCAGTTTGTCCGGGTTCATGGCGAGACACATGGAACAACCGGCAGCACGCCATTCGAATCCGGCGGCTTCAAAAATCAGATGCAGACCTTCCGCCATCGCCTGCCTGCGAACAAGCTGTGAACCGGGGACTACGATCGCCTTCACATGCGGCGCAACTTTGTGGCCTTCGACGATGCGCGCTGCCTCACGCAGGTCAGACATGCGGGAGTTCGTACACGATCCGATAAACGCGACGTCGATCTTTGTCCCTTTGATCGGCTGGCCTTCTTCCAGCCCCATGAATTTCAACGCCTCACGGATCAGCGTCTGCTCTTCCGGTGCCACTTCGCTGATTCTTGGCAGCGGCTGGCTGACTCCGACAGACTGCGCCGGCGTGATTCCCCAGGTCACTGTCGGCTCAATATTGGCTGCGTCGAAGACCACGACATCGTCGAACTGAGCGTCATCGCCCGATGCAAGACTTAGCCACCATGCGGCGGCTCGGTCAAAGTCCGCTCCTTTCGGAGAAAACGGACGGCCCTTTAGGTAATCGACAGTCGTCTGATCCGGATTGATGTAGCCGCACCGAGCCCCGCCTTCGATGCTCATGTTGCACACCGTCATACGTTCTTCGATCGACATCGCGTCAAAGGTTGAACCAGCGAATTCGTAGGCGTATCCGACGCCGCCCTGTACGCCCAGTTTCTGAATGATGTACAGGATCACGTCCTTGGCGTAGACGCCTGGAGCCAGTTCCCCGTTGACGACAACCTGGCGAACCTTCGGACGGTTGAGGAACATCGTCTGAGTCGCGAGGACTTCCGCAACATTGCTGGTGCCGATGCCGATGGCGATGCTGCCGAACGCTCCGTGCGTGCTGGTGTGACTGTCGCCGCACACGATCGTCATGCCGGGCTGAGTCAACCCCTGCTCAGGTCCGACGACATGCACGATGCCCTGACGATCATCTTTCAGATCCAGCAGGGTTACGCCAAAATCAGCACAGTTCTGTTCGATAGCAGACATCATCTGTTCCGCCAGATCGTCCAAAAACGGGCGAGCCTGATTTCCTGTGGGCACAATGTGATCGACTGTCGCAATGGTGCGTTCCGGAAAAGCGACTTTGAGCTGACGGTCACGCAGAATCTCAAACGCCTGTGGGCTGGTGACTTCGTGGATCAAATGCAGACCGATAAATAGTTGCGTCTGCCCTCCCGGCAGAGTTTGTACGGTATGCAGATCCCAGACTTTGTTGAAAAGATTGCGTGTGTCAGGCATGGAAGCTTGTTCAATGGAAAATGTGCAAAAAATCCCCCGCGTTGCGGCGCAGAGGCTAAGAACCAGCGCAGAAATAGCTGTCGTCTTCCGGACGTGGAGCACGTTTTTAACGTGCTCGGCACGATGGAATCGTGCCCCACTTATTTCTGTCGCAGTCCTAAACATCCTAACTGATGCCAGCAACAGTATAGCGGAGCCAAATCGTCGAGTCAGCGATCCTTTGCCGCAAGAATCGTAGTTTCGCTCAACGAAGACACGAATATCGCCGTACGGTTGCACATTGCCGGTTATTCTCGTTCGGTTAACATGCTCCCTTCGGATACGTTGTTTGTGCTCTGAGGCGAGCGGGATTCGTCATGGGATCATGGAAGATTGGTACAGGTTTTGCCCGCGTTGCTCCGATCCTGTCTATTGGGCTCGTGGCCGTTTGGGCGTTGGGCCAGATTTTGCGAGATCGAAACTGGTGGACGGGCCTGATGTTCTACTTTCCGACGCCCGTACTCGTCGCGTGTTTATTGCTGCTGTTGAAACTTTCGCGCACAAGCCGACGCCTCACGCTTGGGTTATTGATTGCACCGCTGGCGATCCTGCTGGGGGTTGAGCATCAATGGGTGCAACCAGAGTTCACGACCACGGAAATCTCGACGATCGACATGCACGAGAGTTCATCGGCGCCCGACACGGCAGCATTCGACGCAACACCAGATTTGATTCCGCTGCGACTCATCCACTGGAATCTGGCGCGGGGCGTAATGGGCTGGGAAAAGCAATGGCGACACATCGAAAGCCTGGATCCCGACATCATCGTACTGTCTGAAATTCCGGTGTTGTTTGACACAAAGACATTGACCGGATTTGACGTGCTCGTGGTCGATGAAATGGCAGTCGCGTGTCACGGATCGATGACGAAGACCGTACAACTTGTCCGAGGAGGTGCGCTGCAGGCGCGGCATGTGACGTGTCAACTTTCCGAAGGGCCCCTGGAAGTGCTGATCGCCGACATGACTTCGTCGATCGCCATACCTCGAGATCCGTATTTGCGGCCATTTGTCGCGCTGCTGGCGGATCGAAAAATCGACGTGTCCGTTGGCGACTTCAACGCACCGCGACGATCGCTGGCTTTCAGCGATCTGCCGCCAGGCTATCGACACGCTTACGATGCAGCGGGCGCGGGCTGGTCGTGTACATGGCCGGTACCGGTGCCAATTCTTGCCATCGATCAGTGCATCATCGGGCCTCGCCTGAAGCCCGTTCATTTCCAACTGCAGTCCACGTTGCTGAGCGACCATCGATTGCAGATCCTTGACTTCGAATGGCTGCCTCGGAAATAACGGTTGTTGTTTCGATGGGGGAACCCCGACCTGATTTACTTTGCACGCCGTCTCCTTAGCTGCTTAACGACCATGCCACAGAGGAATTCTGACCATCGCGGTCAACTACTTTGATCGACATCCGGCAAAGAACACGAGGTTCAGGGTGCGAGCGGAGCAGGACTCCGCGAGCAAACGGATTGCCGCCTTCCGAATCGCAATCAATCGTTGTTCCACCCGACGCAGTCGCGTAGCAAATCGGCACGCATTGCTGATTCGGTAGGGGTTGTGGGGAAAACCTGAGAGCACACATTGTCGTTGTCCAGCCTAACGATCGCGATTATCGAGCCGCCGAAGCAGTTTCTCCGTCTGAAACCGCGTGATCGGCGGCTCCGCGTGGATCGCATTGTTCTGCCTTTGTCCCGGGGTCGATGATGCGATCCGCAACCTGTGATCTGCGCTCGTTGAACGTGGCAGCCAATTTGCGAACATCATGCCCCACGGCATCTGACATTGCCTTTCGCACGCGGCGTACCTCACTATAACTATCCATTGTCAATATCTTCATTCAGGAGTTCAAGTGGCGTTACCAACGCTGGGTTGCCCAGACCAAGTATACCATTCACGCGCCGGATATGTCCAAACTTGTTTGCATTTGCGATGTGTCGGCAGTTCCACGTGACCAGAAAGTCGCACCGATGAAATGATGCGATGGCTAAGTGAAACGCATCACCGCCAGGATCATTCGGCATTACGTGATTCGCGATATATGCCTCGACTGCTTCGATAACGGCATCGTTCACATCCAGCAACGGGAAACGTGCTGCCAGCTTTAGCATTTCAGCCTTGTTAGGAAATTCGCCTGCGCCGAGTTCGGTTTCGACGGCAAGGCTCGTCACAAGTTCGTCAGCTCCAGTAAGTGCAGCATCAAGCCAGCGTCGTGTCCATTGTTCGCGTGCAACCATTTCGGCCTCAGAGCGAGCGTTGAAGTAAAAGCTGATGACGGTGGTTTCGATGTAAATTCGCGCCATTGTGCTGAAGCTCAATGATTAAATGGCAGCACGCCCGCTATCAGGGGATGCCCGGAAACGTGTATCCATTTCAACCCGCGACCTACCGCCAATCGGCTGCCTGGCTTGGCTCCACGAATATTTCTTACGCCCCGATTGTAACATTCAAGGTCTCAAGCTGGAACATTCGTGGCAGTATTCGCCGAGCGTACTCGGGAGTAGTTGAGCGCCGCAAGACGAGCATTGACGTGCGCCCGAGTACCACAACCCGGATTGCGGGAATTCTTTTATCGCCGCACGCCATTCAATTACACTGGAATCGTCGTCTGGCAAAATGTCGCCGTCTTCCGTTTTCGGACAGTCAGGCTCACAACCGGCGAAGAACCCTTTGAGCCAGTACCCCGCTTCGCGTGATGTTTCAGCTATTTCGGCTTTGGATATGTTCGCGATTCGATTTTTGGATTCGCAATAAACCGCAATGCGTCCGACGAATGTATGTGGGTTGTAAAGCAAATAGTGTTTGCCGGGACAACGATGAAGCAAGACCCACAGGTCAGCGTCAATCTCAAGCGAGTCGGGGCCATTAGCAGGCTTGGTGCTCATATCGGATCACCACTCAGCAGTCACTTGTCATTTTCGCAGAACTCTGAATTACACACGCCGCAAATATCACGGTATCAACATGACTGAAAGGTGTCAAATTGAACAAACTCGCAATTGGGCTGCGCGGTGTCGGATGTCTCGGAGCGAACTAGCGAGATTGGCACACACCCTACAAATTCACAAACGGGCCAGTCGTGGGCAGGGGACGGTACTCCCTTTAAGAACGTCGCGATCTCGATTACGCAATGATCCCCTGGATCGGCGTGCCGAAGTCGATCTCCAGTCTCTTTTGTCCTGGAAATTCAAGGCGACGAGAGTCGATGCCCAACTGGTGCAAAATCGTCGCATGGATGTCCGTGACATAGTGGCGATCTTCGACGGCGTGAAATCCAATCTCATCTGTCGCCCCATGCACAACGCCGCGTTTCAGTCCGCCGCCGGCCATCCAGACCGAGAATCCATAAGGATGATGATCACGTCCGTCGGAGCGTTCGGCACCTGGTGTGCGACCGAATTCCGTCGCCCAGACGACCAGGGTTTCGTCCAGCAGTCCGCGTTGTTTCAGGTCTTTCAACAGTCCGGCAATCGGCTTATCGACTGCCTTGCAGCGAGTCGAGTGATTCTTCAAAAGTTCAGTATGGGCATCCCAGCCGTCGTCGTAGATCTGAACAAATCGAACGCCGCGTTCCACCAGTCGACGTGCCGCGAGACTGAAGCGACCGACACGTTCCGTGGCAGGTTCGTTCAGACCGTACAGTTCCTGTGTCTGTTGCGTTTCGTCACTGAGTCGCACGACTTCCGGCACCGACATCTGCATGCGGAACGCAAGTTCGTAACTTTTAATGCGTGCCCGCATGGCTGGATCATCCGGATACTGGATCCCGGCAAGGCCGTTCAGTTCATTCAGCAGATCCAGTTGTTCCCGCCGCTCGGCAATCGACACGCTGGAACCCGGAGTCCCGAACGGCAAGGGGTTGTTCGGGTCCAGGGCCATGTTGACTCCGGAGTGTTCCGGGCCAAGATAGCTGCCACTGTGGGCTCCCACTCCTCCGCAGCAGTCTCCCGGACCGCCACCCATCACAACAAACTGCGGCAGGTTGTTATTCAGGGAACCAAGGCCGTAATGCACCCATGATCCAATCGACGGGTGAAAGCCATCAAAGATGTGTCGTCCTGTGTGAAACTGCAACTGAGCGGCATGATCATTGTCGGTGGTCCACATGGACCGCACAATGGCAAGATCATCGACGCAGTCGCCAACGTGAGGCCACCAGTCACTGACCTCAGTCCCACTGTCGCCGCGTCTTCGAAACCCGACCTGCGTGGGATACAATTTTGCCATCAGGGCTCGTGGAGTTCCGGCAAAGTCTCGCACGTTTTTTCGGTAGAACGGTGAGTCCAGGACGGACGACCTGAATGGTGATTCATCAATGGTCAGTCCGGCGTACTTATCGACAGCCGGTTTGGGATCAAAACTCTCAAGATGACTGGTGCCGCCCAGCATAAAATACCAGATGACGCTCTTTGCTTTTGGCGCGAACTGAGTGATCGCGGAATCGACCACCGCGCCCGCGGTTGACTCGGCAGTTCGCGCAATTCCGTCGCGGGCCAGCAGGGAACCCAGTGCCAGCCCTGTGAAGCCCATGCCCATGTCGGAAAGGAAATGTCGGCGACCGAGTTTCATATCGGAATCAGACCTTACTCGCGACGGTGCAGCTGTTTTCATTCGGGAGTTCTTTGAAGAATTTATCGGCTCGTGACAAAATCATTGTGACTCATCAGCACATGAACCAGGTTCTCGCGGGCTCGCAGGTAAGCCACAGTCGCAGGTGCTCGCTGCGAGGATTCCCCTCCGGTGGAAAATACAGCGAGGTTGGCCGTGCCAGCCGTTACGATGTTTCGTTCGAGAAACTTCTGACACACCGCGACTTCGGCCTCCGTCGGGGGTCTGTTCAGAATGGCTCCAAACGCAACCGTGATGAAGGCCGCTCTTGTCACCGCATCGTCACCTTGACCTGCATCGTCGCTGAGTTTCCCAGCCAGAAGTCGCGCGTGATCCAGCGACAGGCGGCTGTTCATTAACGCCAGAGCCTGCTGAGGAACAACACTTTCCTGGCGGCGATAGCACTCGTTAGGATTCGCGGCATCGAATGTCTCGAGAAACCCGGCTTTCTCGTTCGGCGTACTTCGAAAATACAGACTCCGCCGAAGGTTGGTTTGGGCCTCCGTTTCCGGAATCTCCGGACCACCGCGTGAAGGATCGAGTGAGCCAGCGACGAACAGGATTGAATCGCGGACGGCTTCCGCTTCCATGCGACGAGAATTCATCCGCCACAAAAATCGATTGCCCGGGTCGGCGGCCACGTTTGCCATTGCAGAAGCCGATTGATGCATGGTCGAGGAACTCTGCCGATACACCGAGGACAGCACAATCATGCGATGCAGAGACTTCATCTTCCAACCATCGCCCGTCAGCTCCGTCGCCAACCAGTCGAGCAGATCCGGATTCGATGGCTGCTGACCGTTGAGTCCAAAGTTGGCGACAGACGGAACAAGTGCTTCTCCGAAGTGACGCAGCCACATATGATTCACCGCAATGCGCGAGGCTCGCGGATTCTGAGGACTCGTGATCCACCGCGCGAGTGCCAATCTTCGTCCGGTTGAGGAGCTCGGAAAGGTTTCTCCCAGCGCAGCGTAAGTACCATCGGCCTGATCGACGGCAGCCCTCGCGTCGGCGAGCTTCTGCTGCGCCGCTGAGTGCTTCTGTTCGGCCTCAGTCAGAGCCCCAGCGGCATTCTCGGGCGTTGCTGATGACGCCCGAACGCCTGTCAGAAACTGCTCTGCGGCCAGCACTTCTTCCGACAGCTTCGCAACGGCAACCTGGCGCTCCGCACGACTGGCGGCGAGAGCCTTCCCACGAGCGACGTCCTCAGGTTCGCCGAAGTACTTTGCCCGTTCGGCCGCAAGTCTGGCCTTGATTGCTTCGAGTTCCTGCCAAGCGGTGATCTGCCTTGCTTCCGCGAGCTTCACCTGGTGCATCGCCGTGACTTGACGCTGCCTGAGATCCTTCAGATCCGGCACCAGTTCACGGACATTTACTTCCAGAAACTCGGCTGAGCCGCTGTGAACCCACAGCGCAAATCTTCCGTCACGGCGAGCCACCGGCATTGTGTAATCCAGTTTGTGTTCGCCATTCAGCGTCATCGTCAGTTGTTGATCTCGAACCGTGATCTCGACCGTTGTCACTTCGCCCACAGAAAGTTTGGTGCTGACGATCCCAGGCTGCGGATAAATCTGCTGTCCCTTGTCACGGTGAAATGCCTGAACGGACTGCGCTGCGTCACCGGTGGACGTGTAGATGTCCTGCGAGTTTCCGTTGTCGATATAATCAAAGCTGAATCCAACCGATCGAAAAGTCCCAGGCTGCAAAGTTCGATATCGCACGCGAGCCTGGAAGTTTCTGGGATGAATGGTGTTGGCCACGACGGTTGCGAAACTTCCGACAGACGACTCAAGCAATTTGCCGTCCTGCCACGACCAGTTACCTGATATGACGTTCCAGACATCCGATCGCGAATGGAAGTCATCAAACAGCACTGGGGTAACACTCGCGGCTTCCGCTCCCTGAGCCTGCTGTTCACGCCAGGCCTGAAGTTCTCCCACGGCTTTTTCAGCCAGAGCTGCTTCTTCGCGAGCCTTTGCGATCTGCTGTTCCGCCAACACCGATTTCGCTTCGGCTGCAGCAATCAGTCCATCGGCGACGGCGGGACGCAATTGTGGATACCACGCATCCGGAGAAAGCGTCACAAGCTGGATATTACCGGTCAGTTCGCCCAATGCTTTGGGAACCGCCGGCGTCATTAACTTTGACTCATCCGGATAGCGGCTGTCGCCTCGTTGAAAGACAAAGGTCTTCGCTTCAATCACTTTGTCGAATACTCGGGCAACGCCTTCCTTCAGCACAGGTCCCAGCGTTGCATCTTTTTCGGTGTCTGCGTTTCCGCTGACCGGATCTGTGCGAAGATCATGCGGTTCAAAGAACGCGCGGAAGTGGTAATAATCCTCCTGTGTGATCGGATCAAACTTGTGATCATGGCACCGTGCGCACTTAAGTGTCAGACCCAGAAATGCCTGACTCGTTTGTTCAACAGTCTCAAACATCCAGACATTGCGGTCGAACTTGTACCAGTTGCGTCCGAGAAATCCTGTGGCGCGGAGGACATCAGAATCCGCCGGAGCCAGTTCATCACCTGCCAGCATTTCGACAACCATCTGGTCATACGGTTTGTCATTATTGAGCGATTCGATAATCCAGTCACGCCAGCGCCAGAGATGTCGCTGGCTGTAACGGATTTCGTTAATGCCTCGACTTCCATACCAATCGCTGTAACGCCAGACGTCCATCCAGTGGCGTCCCCAGCGTTCGCCATACTCCGGGCGAGCAAGCAGTCCGTCAACGATTTTCTCAAAAGCATCGGCGGATTGATCCTGCAGGAATGCGTGCAATTCCGTGCGTGTTGGTGGAAGCCCGGTCAGATCCAGGCAGACTCGACGCAACCAGACCTCCCGGGGCGCTTCAACGGTCGGCGACAGCCCGCGCTCCTCATGTTCGACGGCGATAAAGGCATCAATCGGATTGCGCACCCATGCCTGATTTCTGACTGCCGGGACGGCAGGACGAACGGGACTCTGATAAGACCAGTACCGAGCGGGATCGTCCGGGATTTTTTCATCGGCTGGCGAAGCGGCTCCCTGATCAATCCATCGTCGCAGCAGATCAACCTGAGACTCCGACAGTTTTTCGCCCTGACCCTCCGGAGGCATGCGAACGCTGTGGTCCTGTGCAGTCACACGGTCGATCAGCACGCTGTGAATGCTTTGGCCAGGCACCACGGTCGGTCCGTTGTCGCCGCCCTTGCGGATCAATTCCCCGGCATCCAGCCTCAGCCCTGAGTTCTGTTTCAGCGCGCCGTGGCAGGCGGCACATTTCTGAAACAGCAGTGGTTTGATCTCGCGCTCATAGTCAACCGCTCGTGGTAGCCGGACATCATCTTCTGCCGCACATCGTGGCAACGCATCTGCCGGGACCAGCAGCGGGGCCATTAGAAGAACAGCAGTCAAAACGATTCGCTGCATGTCGGACGTTCACTTGATTTGTACAGGCGGGAACGAATCGTGATGGCGATTCGCAGATTTCGGAGATCGACAGTATATACTTCACGCCGTTGAAATTGACAGTAACCAGAGGCGTCAGCCAAGGCCGGCTGGTTTGTGAATTTGTAGGGTGGGACCAGCGAAGCGCAGGCCCACCAGCATGAATGGTGATTATTTCCGCCAAGCACAAATCCAATACCAGACGACCAGTGGAGCGCAGGCCCACCAGCATGAATGGTGTGCCGTCCCTGTCGCTTGTCCCACCCTACATACGGCGTAAATTCATCAGCCGCTGAAATCCTCACATCAGATGATGCTTCAGAATTCGAAAAACGAAGGTGTCCCATTTCCCCGATTCCTCTTCGGGATCGCATGGAAGGAGAACGAGACGCAGCGCCTGATCGTCAGCCAGATTGTGTTTCGATTTGCGCTCGATGTGAGAATCATCTAATTATCCGTCGCCACAACTGCATTCACGCGGGGATTCATGTTCACCTCAGAGGTTCGATTCGAAACGGCTGCTGGCCACTGACGGCATGGACAGCCTCACCCAGGTGGAAGCCAAATTTTGCAACCAGATTGGGCCACCATTCCCATCACGCCGCTTTCCACACTGGCTTGCCCAGGTGGAAGCGAATCTGGCTGCCGGGCACGTTGCTGAACCAAACGAAGCTACCACCGAGGCAAGCTTAGCAACCATGAACAAAAATGGCACAATTCAAAAGTGAAATATACACTCGTCAATAACAGATTTTTAACAGTCCAGGGAAGCCCGGGCGAAAGCGTCGTCGCACGATAGACCACAGCCCTACGACGCATGATCAGCGCGGAGTCGCTTGAGGAGTTGAATCTGTCCGGCATGGTACAAGTCGTGTGCAGCGATGCCGGTGATCAGCGAGAGGATGGGCGTCGTGCCGCCATCGGGATGCCGTGCAAGATCTTTTGAGGTCAACTGCGAGACGGCACTTCGCAGCGACACATGGGTCGATACTAATAACGCCATGTCTGATTTCCAATGCGTTTCATCCTCAGCACCCACAATTGGACGATCGAACCAATTGGAGCCTTTCAGCGGAAACGAACCGCGTTTTTCACCGAGCAAGCGCCGCCGGACAGTGTATTTCCAGTAAGCGGCATGCAACGCAACTTCCCAGATATTGTGGCGTTGTGGCTGCGGGCGCCAGAGGACATCCGCGACAGTCAGCCCACGAAGCGATCCGCGCAGGTTGGTTCCGTGCCAGGATTTCCGGTCGAAAGCCTCATCGATGAATCGGAGCAGGATGTTGATGCTGTCGTCCATACGATTTACAGGCCACTGTGGACGAACGGGCGTGAGAACAGCCGCAATTCTGTAGAATTGCTCGTTCGGGACTTTTCGGGAGACATTCTGCATCATCAGAAGTCTCCTTGCAAGTGCGCGCAATGGGTTTCCTGAATCAGATTGCAACCGGTGTCAGTTCCCGCATAACCCGAATCGGATCGAGTCGGCGCACGTCGATTAGACTTCCCCTGGACTTGTCCGATGCGTTGGTTGCGCGATATCGTGACGATGTGGCGCTCCCGCTTCGACAGGCTCAAATCAAACTCCTTCAGGTAGTCCTGATGACCGATGCATTCAAGACTCCGGCGACTTCTGCTGAAGACGAACCAGCCCGGGTCTTCCAGTGCGTCTGCGGACAGGAGCTGACAGTGCCGGGCGGATCGACGCAGACGTTGCGTTGCCTTCATTGCGATCGAGTGATCAGTCCGGGGATGCTCGAACAGTCAATGGCTTCGTTGGAAGCAACGGTCATCGGAGCGACGACGTCCGATACCGACGATATGTTGCTGATGTCCGATGAACGACTGGACCACTATTCGCTGATCGATCTGCTGGGTGCGGGCGGCATGGGAGCCGTCTATCGGGCACGCGATGAATCGCTTCAGAGATATGTGGCGATCAAAGTGATCCGCAGCCGCGATGGTGAAGGCGACAGACTGAGATGCGAGCGACTAATTCAGGAAGCTCGTGCTCAGGCCCGCGTCAACCATCCGAATGTGGTTCACATTTACTACGTCGGCACTCACGAAAGCTGCCCTTTTTTCGCCATGGAATTGGTGCCGGGCCAGTCACTTGCGATGTTGATTCATCAGCACCGGTTGACATTCAGTGAGATCATCCGCATTGGATTGCAGGCCGTTGACGCCCTGAGGTATTCGGCAAGTCTTGGCATCGTGCATGGTGACGTGAAGCCAGAAAATATCCTGCTGGACGAACATGGCTGCGTGAAGCTCTCGGACTTCGGACTCGCCAGCCGGGCAGAAAAAACTGACTGCGTTCAGAGCCAGAATGGACCAGAGGGAACTTTGAACTACATGGCCCCGGAAGTCGCGGCCGGCCAACCTGCCGATGTGCGCAGCGACATGTATTCGCTGGGAGTCATGTTTTATGAAATGACGTTCGGAGAACTGCCGTTGGCAACATCGACGGATAATTTGCAGGAAAGCTTGCGACTGCGGCAGCAGGCGACCGTTAAGTTCCCCGCGACCTGGCCAACGGACCGCCCGACGGCCTGGAAGGACGTATTGAGTCGGCTCGTGCATCGCGATCCGTCGGAGCGTTTCGGATCGTATGAGGAACTGACCACTGAGTTGTCGAGAATCCGGCCCGTCACGTTGCTCCGAGCGGGCCGGATCAGTCGGTTCGTGGCCTGGATTCTGGATATGACTGTCACAGGATGTCTGTCGGGAAGCGGACTCGCATTATCCCTGCTGATTGCCAGTCTCGATCCTTCGCAGACGACGATGCAGCGAATCTTGGCACCGATCTTCATCTGCTTCGCTGTGATCCTGTTCCGGATCTGCGGGAGACTGCAAAGTACACCCGGCAAGAAACTCCTGCAGCTGCGAATCGTTGATGAGTTCGGGTTACAGCCGGTCCCCTGGAAGTTACGTCTGTCGGTCGTGAGCACCTTCCTGCCATACCTGGGCATCGTCATAGACACATTAATGCAGGCAATGTTCTCGATTGCAGACTGGCCAACGGAATTCAAAACTACGCTTCCCGGAAGGATCATCGGGATCGTTTCAGTGTTCTGGATCCTGATCAATGCGATCTTTCTGGTTTTCTCGGGCAGAAGGCAGTCTTTGTCAGATTATCTGTTGGGTCTGTTCGTAGTTCTGGACTCCGGAGACGGAAAAGAACGCTGATCATGAGTGAGCGTGCTTCACCTGGTGGCAATTCCATATCAGCCGCAGGGCGCTAGCGGTCTGTCGATGACTCTGTTGTCAGGCAAACTCAGTCCGGGCGCGCGCCACGAGGTCGCACATATCCACGCTTCCGCTCGCGCCATTGTTCGAGATGTTCTGCCACGACTGCACCGCGATGGCGCTCGTCAAGTGACTGGCTCTTTTTGTGGGGGCGCGAGACAGATTGATTTCGAGACCGACCCGTCCGTCGGTTCCGCTGCATGCGACGGCTCTGGCGATTCTTCGTGCTCGTGCTAAGTGAAACGGTGCTCGTGCTCGTAATCGACGCCCAGAGTATACTCGCTCCGTGATTCCGGTCAGGATAATCAAACGTCGAACGCGATGCTGACAAAACTTGAAATGCACTGTGTTCCGTCGATTGTCCGACTTTGAAAAATATCAAGGTGCCAAGCACGTTTCTGTGCCATTCACATGTCTACTCGTGGCGCAGGGCTTCGATGGGGTCCATTCTGGCAGCGGCGCGGGCGGGATAGAGACCAAAGATGATTCCGATGCCGACGGAAATCCCGAATGCAAGGGGCAAGCTGCTCCAGACGATCCGCGGCGTCAGACTCAGAAACATCGTGCCGACTTCAGACGTCGCCTGACCACCTTCCAGCATGAATTCGGTTGCCAGCCATTTAGTGCCATCGAATGCGAATGGTGTGAGCAATCCCATGATCACGCCGATCAGGCCCCCGCTGCCTGCCAGCACCATCGTCTCGGTCAGGAACTGGGCCGTGATATCGCTCTGCTTGGCTCCCAGCGCGCGGCGAATGCCAATCTCACGGGTGCGTTCCGTGACGGTCGCCAGCATGATGTTCATGATGCCGATGCCGCCGACAATCAGACTGATGGCCGCAATTGATCCCAGCACAACATTGAAAATGACCTTGATCTGTTCGGCTTGTTTGAGCAGTTCCTGCGGAACGACGACGCTGTACTGGTTGGGATCCTTGTGATTCTTTGCAAGGCTCTCGCGAATGACTGCGGCCGTGGCTACGACCTGATCCTTGTCGCTGATCCGCAGCGTGATCTGGTTCAACTGGACTTCTTCAGCGCTGAATGAACCGGTGCGGCGATCGACGTCCAGATCTCCCATGCGCACGCGCATGGTTTCGAGTGGAATATAGATGTCGTTGTTGTAGTCCTGCCCGGACATACTGCCACCGATGGCGGCACTCGCTTCACGCGATTCGGTGACTCCGACGATCATATAGCGTTTATCCGCAATCTTCACCGTTTTCCCCAGCGGGTCTTCGTACTGAAACAACGCTTGTGCCGAACCTGCCGCAAGCACGGCGATATTATCTTTCGTGCGACGGTCTTCATCGGTAATGAATCGCCCCTGAGCCATGTTCAAGTGATTGACGTCGCGATAGTCCGGAGTACAACCGACGATCCGGCAGTTCAACTCGCGATGGAGATAGCGGCACGGTTTTGTCAATTCCCGAATCGGAATTGCCTGCTCCACAGTCGGAATTGTGCGCGACAGCAAATCGTAGTCGGCCCGCAGCAGGCCATAACGCAGCACGAAGGATCCTGGCGCCTGACTACCGGCTGTTTCGCGTGGAGGTTTGACGCTGCGGACGATGATGTTGGTGGCTCCAAGTTTCAGCACTTGCTCCTGAGCCTGCTGGCTGGCACCTTCGCCGATGGCCAGCATCGCGATGACGGAGAACACTCCAAACACGATCCCGAGCATCGTGAGACCCGACCGCAGCTTGTGCAACATCAAGCTTTTCAATGCCAGTTCGATTGTCCGGAGTAAATTCATCATGGAACGGGTACTACTTTGCCGGGATGCGTGGTTAAGGTGTCCGTGTTTCCTAACGACATTATACCGCACGCGGTTGAGGATGGCACATTCGTTTAACCGCGTGGGCAACGCCCCGCGATTCGTATTTCGTATTTCAAATCGTAAATAGAACAATCGCGGCCCGCTGGGCACGCGGTTAAACGAGCCAATGCCAACCGCGTGCCGAATCAACAATGGAATCTCAGTCGGCGGAGCGACTGAGCTACGTACTTACCCTGGAAATATACCTTCGCCGGCAACAACACCGTCACGCATAAAGATTCGGCGCTTGGCCAGTTTGGCAACATTGGGTTCGTGCGTCACCATGATAATGGTTCGGCCTTCGGCATTGAGTCTCAGCAACATCTCCATGATTTCATGTTCGGTCTTCGAGTCCAGATTTCCGGTTGGCTCGTCCGCCAGAATGATTTCAGGGTTGTTCACAAGAGCCCGTGCAATTGCCACGCGCTGCTGCTGACCTCCGGACAACTGAAATGGCCGATGGTCCATGCGATCAGCGAGTCCCACCATTTCAGCCAGATGCTCAATCCATTTTTTTTCTTTGGTTCCGATCGCAGGATACCCGGCCCGATAGTGGACCGGGACCTCGATATTCTCGAGAACTGTGTACTGTGGGATCAGATTGTAGGACTGAAAAATAAAACCGATCATCTCGTTGCGGATCGATGACAACTGGTCGTCGGAAAGAACAGACACGTCCTTTCCACCGATGATGTATTTTCCAAACGTCGGACGGTCGAGAGCGCCCAGCAGATTCAGGAGCGTGCTTTTGCCGCTTCCGGACGACCCCATGATGGCGACGAAATCGCCCTTCGGAAATTCGATCGTCACACCCCGCAGGGCTTCGACGGTCACAGTTCCCAGCAGGAAGTGTTTCTTGAGATCCAGGACTTGAGCAGCCAGTTCCATGTGACGTTTTTTCAATACGACGAACAAAGCGATGAAGAGTCTTCGCATTCCGCGAGACCTGGTTTTCAGATAGGCCGGGCCAGGCGAAGCGTAGTTCCGGCAATTGGCCGACCGTCCGGAACGGGGTTCCGCCTGGTCCGGCCTATAGTTTCAACCTCAATTCGTTGGCTTGACAAAGCACTCGACTAAGGCCCCTTGCCCGCACCCTGACCACGCTGCTGAAATGCCTGCTGCATTTCCTCCAGCGTGATTTTTCCGTCTCCGTCCTTGTCACTGCGATCAAAGAACTCAGGGCGAGAATGTTCGTCCTTTGTGACGCTGCCGTCCTTATTCTTGTCCATGCTGTCGAAGATCGTTTTTGGATCCGGCATTCCGCCTGGAGCACCGCCCGGAGGGCCACCTGCGCCCGGTCCACCGCCACCAGGTCGGCCACCTTCCGCTTGTTTTCCATCTCGTCCGCCGCCGCCTGGCCCTGCACCGCCCGGCGCTTTTCCCGGGGTGTCCAGCTTCTCGCGATTTGCTTCGACTTCGGCAGACAGGTCCGCCTCCAGCACACTGAGTTCTTTTGAAAAGTGAGTGCGTGGATTCATGATCACGGACTCACCCTCAGCGATGCCGTCCAGAATCTCCATGTACTCGTCATTCGTATCGCCGATCTTGAGTTCGCGGCGTTCAGCTTTGCTGCCAACGGCGACGTACGAAAAGTAGTGCCCCGACGTTGCGATGACCGCCTGAATCGGAATCTGCAGCACCGGTTCTTTACGATCCTCAACGATGATCCGGCATTCAGCGTTCATGCCGGGTTTGAGCATTTTCACGCGTGCAATGTCATCTTTGATCTCAATCGCCGTTTCGTATTCTTTCAGATCGGTATTCGGCCAGCTGCCCGGTGTGGGCACCGACGACACGGTTGCAAGCACGCCGCGGTAAGGTTGTCCTGGAAGTGCATCGACTTCGATCTCCACCGGTTGCCCGATCACAATGCGGCTGATTTTCGATTCGTGAATGCGGGCATCGATCTTCATGTTCTCGACGTCGGGCAGATTGATAATGGCCTGACGCTCACGTACGGCAGCCCCCTCTTCGATGACGACCGGCTCACTGCCGCGTGAGTTATTCTGTGAAGCATAGACCACTTCGCCCGCCTGCGGTGCAACCAGGCGACAGGCCTGAATCTGCCGCTTAAACATGTCCCACTTGTCCATCTCGACACTGTAAGTCAATTGCGCTGCCTCGAGTGCCGCGCGTAACTGAGTCATCATGGCTTCGCCTTCTTTGCCCGCCCGAATTGTTTCCTGTTTGGAATCGGCGGCGGCCTGTGTCAGCTCGATCTCCTTGCGCTTGCGCATGAAATCCTGCAGCACCTTCAGCTTGCCCTTGTTCACACCGAGCACAATGAGCGAATTTGTGACTTTTAGTCGCTCAGTTTCCAATTCATTGATGTTGCTGTAACCAAGCCGAGCCTGACTGCGGATCTTGTCGTACTTCTCCATGTTCATCGACAACTCTTCTTCGGTCTTTTTCACATCACCCATTATTGTGGCAACTTCCTGTTCATATTCACCACCAGGGGCCTGGTATTTGATTAAGTCCAGATCGGCGAGTGCTGCAAGGGATTTAGCCTTTCCCACGGCACTGGTGTTTGTCGTTTCCTGAATCTCGATATCGATCTCTGATTTTTCAACCGAAGCCCTGGCCGTCGTCACTTTGATCTGTTGCTCTTTTTCCTTTTCGACAAGGGTCGAGGAATCCAGTTCGCAGACGACGTCACCTGAAATGTAATCAAAACGCCGAACGGCCTGTCGATCCTTCACAAGAATCTCGGAAAACTCACCCAGCGCGATTTCATAAATCTTTTCCTTGCCGTCTTCTGCGCGCAGCTTGATGGTCTTTGAAGATTCCGAGGCCGAATCCATGAACTCTACGACGCCGTCGAATTCGGCAATGGCCGGTGCATTGACGCGACTGCCTTCGGGGACGAGCATGATAATCGTCGTGCTGCCCTCCACACGGTTGCTCAGCACCGAATTCTTCATGCTGTCGACCGTGCCGTTCTCGGTGATCATGATTCTGAAGGGCGCTTTTTCGGCCTTCTTCAGAACATAATTCGCGTTCAGCGTCTGCTTGTTCATACCCATCGCAGACATCAGTCTGTTGCGAGAATATGGCACCAGATAAGCCGTGACCGCAGTGACGATCGTCAGCAGTAACAGGATAACAATCGGGGACTTGCCGGAACGTGTGCGTGGGAATGATCGGAGCATCCTCAGAGACCTTCTTCTAGTTCTGTGGTTGCGAATTTGGAAGAACAACACCGGGAGTCACTGCAGGAGAGACAGATTCCTCATCCTGCAAATCGTTCATCTGCAGGTAGAAGGGATCGTCCCAGACTCCGCGAGGATCAATCTGCATGATACCCATGTTTACGAAGATGTTAAGCCGATTTGTCTCATAACTCACCCAATCCCTGGCAAGTGAGTTTTGAGCCCCCAGAAGGGCATTCAGGGCCGTTGTGATGTTGAGGGCACCTTGTTGACCGACTGTGGTGGCCAGTGACGAGGCGCTGTCGTACTGCAAAGCGGCGGTTCTGACCGCCCTGCGGTCGATTTCCAGACGGTACTCCTGCACTTGTAGCTGACGCCAGTTTTGGCGAATATTCTGCGCAATCGTGTCTTCCGACAGCATGTAGCTTCTTCGTTGGCGCTGATACGTGATCAATGACGTGCGGTAGACGTTTCGTTCATCGATCTGGTCCAGGGGCGTCGTAAACTCCAGTCGAGCCGTCTGATTGCTGTCCAGGAGCTGGTTGCCACCGCTCAGTCCCTGCGAGCCCTGGAATGTCAGGTTGAATGTCGATTCAAGGCCGTTGGCTGCGATTTCCATTCTGCGGCGAGAATCCATCACTTGCGCACGGTTGTTCATCAGATCGAGACGATTCTCAAGGCCGATCTCTACGACTTCCTCAATTTCAGGAAACTCCTGTGAATCTGGCAGAGTGAACCGATTGATTGCGATGGCTTCCACTCTCAGACCCGCCTGAAGAACCTCCAGTTGCTGAGCAAGACGGAGCAGGTAATCGTCGCGCAGAATTCGGGATCCATCGCGGACTTCGGACAGGAATGCATCAACCGTGTAGGTCTCCGAAGCCGTCTTTGTGCCTAATCGCGGCAGTTCATTCCAGCCCTGCGGCAGCTCCGATCTTTCGATCATTCCGTTGGAATCACTGTCGAGCGTCTTCAGGATATCGTCCTGAGTTTTGACGTCAACCAGTCGCAACAGCATATCGAGTTGGTCCGACCCGAACTGGAAGTCCCGCTTAGCCTGTTCAAACTTAGCCTTGTCCTTCTGATAGTTCTGCACAAGTCCATTTCGTTCCTCTTCGCTGCGGAAGAAACGCTGACCGGGACGACTGGCTTTCCAGTCGTCCTGCGTGGCTTCCAGCAGTTCCGCGACCGGCTTCAAGTCGTTCATTACGACATTGAACCCGGATTCAAGAAGGTCGTTCCGCAATTCTGCCAGTCCAGCGACATACGCCCTGAGGGTTGCGAAGTCTGGCGGTGTATCGGCCTGATTCTCACCAAGGTCCGGCAGAAGTTGCTCCCCGCGTTCTTTCTGTATCTCCCGCATTCTCCGTTCAAGTTCGATCAGATCCCAGCTAATGATTTCGAAGGGCGTTAGCCCAGTCTCGTTAATGTCCAGCTGGACATTGGGCGGCAAGCCCAGCTGGATCTTCAGGCTGTCCTGAGAATCCGCCAACGCTTGTCGCGCGGATGCGAGCGATGCCTGAGCGTTCTGGATATTAGTCAGGAGCTGGTAAGCAGCCAGGCTGGTCGCATCCTGATTTTTCAATCCAATCAGCTGTTGTATGGCCGCAAGATAGGCGGGGTCATCGGAGAGGCTCAGCAATCTCTGTTCATCTTCTTCCGTCATCGGTCCTGTCCATTTCAACCACAGGTCGTCGTACGTGAAGCGGGCCTTCAGGTCGTCTGGAATCAGCTCCCGGAGTTGCGGGAAATTCTCGAGCTTGTCCGTTACAAAACCTGGATCGCGTGAGTCGATCGCTTTTTGCTTCTCGTACTGCTCTTCCAGTTGCCGAATGTTGTTGATCTGATTCAGGATGAGCTGTTTTTGCAGCAGCAGGTTCAGGTAACTGGTTGAGACACTTACGAACAATGTTTGACGAAATCGTGCCATTGAGCGTGCACTGTAAAGGACCGAACGTTCGGCCTGAGTCAGCGGTTCGAGAACGACTTTGCGGCCCGCCTGGAACATCAGCGGCTGAGTCACACTGTAGCCGAGTAATGGTGCCGATATGCTGCCACCCTGACCAAAATTCCAGGTGACTGCGTTGGCCAGTTCCACCGCCACTTGTCCACCGGCAGGAAGCAACTGACTCACTCCGAAACCCGCCGTAGAAACCCCAGTGCCTCCGCCGCGCCCGAAAGTGGTGGCTCCGCCGTTGACAAATGGTTCACCGCCATTCCGTCCCAGATAGCGAACTCCAAGGTTATAGCGTTGCTGCGTCAGCGCAAGGGCGCTGATATACAGTTCCTCAAGGTTATTCTGGTAATCGCGATTGTGAATATACGTCAGATCGACCAGTGCAGGCAGTGATACCTGAAGCAACTTGACTTCTGAGTGTCCTTCAACCGGATCCATCCCGTTCATCTCGATGCCGTAGTTTTCCAGCCAGCACGGATTCTCGATTGCAAAGGAGGTTCCCAGTTTGTGCCAGCTCTTGTAACCTCGGCGTCCATTCACGCTGTGCATGAAAGCGTGCGCAGCGGGATCGTCCGGAGGCAACGGCTCTTCATCGGGATCGTACGGATCATAAAACCGGCTCCGATGGTCGGGCGTCAGATCGATGCGTGGAAGTTCCCAGCGCTCGTCATTCAGTTTCTGACCAATACCGTTGTACGTATCTGTGTCTGCCTGCTTCCGCCAGAATTGGCGCGAACACCCGGACAACGATGAGATTCCCATCGCACCCAGAATCAGCCACGTTATGTATTGGCGCGTTGTGAGTTGCATCGATCGGACCAGCATCCTGCTGCTCTCCAAAATCCTGTTGTGTCTCTCTCGGGGTAATCGGGTCTGCTGCGCTTAGATTTTTTGCAGGTCAATCTTTGCGAAGCCCTGCAACCTGGATTTCTGCCGCAATGCAGAAGCCGGTTATGCTTCCGAATTGCGAATTGCCGTTTGTGATGGCTTGCATCAAAAATCACAAGTTGCCGAGAGAATGTCTTGTACCGGTACTTCCGGTTTCGACAATTGCGCGTTCTGTGCTTGATCTACCGTCCGGTCTTTCGATCAGCGGCGTCAAAATCACTACATCCGGCGCGAATGGACCCCTACGACCGGCAGAGTCGGCTCTGTCCATCGAATCGGCGTATGCATTACAATCGCTACAGATTCACACAGCTCAGTCGAGGATGATCGTCAAAGTAGGTCCTTTCTGCCGGAAAGGACTGCGTTCAGTAGGTCCTTTCTGCCGGAAAGGACTGTGTTTCGTAGGTCCTTTCTGCCGGAAAGGACTTTCGCCGTAAGGCGAACCGCCCTGGGTCGCACATCCCCTCCACGTCGCGGCGTGGCCCTTCTTGCCACCTCGTCTGGTCGCTGGTCGCGGCAGGCCGCGAAGTCCTCCTCGGCAAGGAGGACCTACCGAAATCCGCGACTGCCCCCCACCCTGTCAGGCCCGTCCATGCGTTCGATTCGCGCCAGGCTGCTGGCCCACTACACTGTCCCGCTGATGCAGCAGACAGGGCAAGCGGGAGACAGGGCGAGCGGGAGCCAGGTACGTGGAAAGAAAATGGACGTTTCACCCACACGATGAAGCTGGAATTCGTCGTCTGTGCGGACAATTAAAAGTTTCTCCGCTGCTGAGTCAGGTGCTGCTCGCGCGCGGCTTCTCGCAGGTGGATTCTGCAAGGGCATTTCTCGGCGCAAAACTCAGTGACCTGCACGATCCGTCAGAGCTGCCCGGCATTGATGCCGCAGCGGATTTGATCGTGCAGGCGATTCAGGGCAAGCGTCGTATCACGATTTACGGAGACTATGATGTTGATGGAGTCACGGGCACCAGCATCCTGTGGCACTGTCTGCAGCTAAGCCACGCGACCGTTGACTACTATATTCCCTGTCGCCTGGAGGAAGGATACGGGCTGAACAACGCCGCTCTGCAACAACTGTATGAAGAAGATCCGCAGCGGCTGGTCGTGTCCGTCGATTGCGGCATCGCCAGTGTTGCGGAAGCGGCAATGGCAAAATCGATCGGCCTCGATCTGATCATCACTGACCATCATCATATCGGATCGCAGCTTCCCGATGCCCTGGTGCTGGTGCATCCGCGTTTGCCGGGATCCACGTATCCATTTGGTGATCTTTGTGGGGCTGGCGTCGCTTTCAAACTCGCCTGGGCGATCTGCCAGCGACTGGGCGACGGAAAAAAGGCCAGCCCGCGCATGAAGGAATTTCTCAAGCAGGCCGTGGGACTTGCGGCCCTCGGAACGGTCGCCGATGTCGTCCCGCTGCTGGGCGAAAATCGCGTCATCGTACGTTACGGTCTGCAGACAGTTCGCGAACAGTCCACGCCGGGAATGAAAGCATTGATGCGCGTGGCAGGTCTGTTCGACAAACCTGAACTTCGGGCGGATGATATCGGTTTTGGATTGGGGCCACGGATCAATGCGGCTGGTCGCCTCGGGCAGGCACGCCTGGCGGTGGAATTACTGACAACCGAAAACGCCGAACGGGCCACAAAGCTGGCGGAATATCTGGATACGCTCAACAATAATCGTAAAACCGTGGAGCGGCGGATTCTGAAGCAGGCCCGAGAGATGGTGGCAGAAAATCCGGAATGGAAAAATCACAGAACGCTGGTCCTCGCGCATCACGACTGGCATCCCGGCGTGATCGGGATCGTCGCGAGTCGCGTGACGGAGGAATTCGGCAAGCCGACAGTTCTGATTGCCCTGCGCGAGGACGGAACCGGTCAGGGGTCTGGCCGATCCTGGGCCGGCTTTGATCTGTACTCGGGTCTGGAATCCTGTCGCGAGCATGTCGTCAGCTTCGGAGGTCACAAAGCGGCGGCTGGCGTGCGGCTGAAAGCTGTCGCTGTCGGTGCTGTGCGCGAAACACTGGCGTCCTGGGCAGCGGAGAATTTTCATCCGACGGCAGCCGACACGGAATTGCGAATCGATGCCGAAGTGCTGCTTTCCGAGGTCACGTTTCCCGCCGTGCGTGAACTGGAACGGCTGGGGCCGTTTGGTCAGGAGAATCCTCAGCCTCGTTTCGTCGCGTCGCGCGTGGAGCTGGCGGAACCACCGAAAACGATGGGTGAAGGCGACCGGCATCTGGCGATCAAAGTCCGTCAGCAGGGGACAACCATGCGGGGCGTGGCGTTCGGCCGGGGTGACTGGGCCGAACAACTGCAATCAGCCGTCGGGCCAATCTCGGTCACCTTCGCACCGGTGATCAACACGTTTAATGGCTTCAATAAAGTGGAACTGCATCTGATCGACTGGAAGCCAGCTGCTGCGGTGCAACAGGCGGTCGGTTAGGACCGTTCGAGAAGTAATTGACCGCATCCTCCTTTCCCCTGGAAACGGGAGAGGGCAGGGTGAGGGGTATAAAACAGAGACAGTTATTTCTTGAGCGGTCCTTCGTGCCCTGTCAATCGTTGGCTTTGGGGTACGATGGGCATTCCTGCCCGACAAAACGCAGCTCGTCATCAGAATACTCCTGCTGCGATTTCGGCGATGCGGAATAAGTGACCAGCGGCTGGCGGAGTCTAATTCCGGGAGTGTCCTATCCGTTCGCCGGGCGGCCATTCATCGTCAAAGGTTTAGTACGATCTGGCGCGAACAGCAGGGCGATGACGATCACGCCGCCTATGAGCAGTAGCCAGTTGCGGATCGAAAATGACTGTACGAGCCCCGGTCGAGTTGAATTGTCGGCAACTTCGCTGTCGGATTCCTGTGGGGAAACGGGTGCCACAGGGGCCATCGTAAACTGAGCATGGCCAGCCGTTGATGGATCTGTGCCAGCCGCATGACCAACGACGTTTGGTTGAGCCGTTCCGTAGCTTGCCGTGACGATTCTATGTTCGTCCGCAAATGCTGCTGTGCCGCCTGCGACATCTCCGGCCGATGCCGGTGGTGCACCGAATGCTGCGTTGTGTGTGCGTGCTTTGCGATTGGGAGTAGCGCCACTCAGATGTCGAGCAAAGGCACGTGCGACATCACTGGGGTTGCGGTCGGACTGATCTGCATCGCGATTCGACAAATCCAGACGATGTGCAGTCTCAGCTTGTGTCTGACGAGTATTCTGCCGAGCAGCAGGTGCTCCGAAAAGAGCTGCGGCGGCGGCCACATTGATGTCCAGTGCGGAATTCTTTTTCTTTGAACTCCTGGCCGCAGTGTTTCTGAATTCAATTTCAGTCAATTCCGTTTCAGCGCGCGAAGCGACACGTCTGGGTGTTCCCATGAGCTGATCAAATGTGGCAAGTGAGTCTCCTGATTTCTCAGTGGCCGGAGCTTTGCGTTCTGGACTCTGGAACGGTTCAGTATCGACATCGCGTCCAATTCCGGAAGTTTCTCCATCGGAGTCAGGATCGGCTGCCAGAAGAATATCAAACTGATTTATCCGGCGATCCGCTATACTCGATAATGCACGTTTCTTCGACTCAATGGCTGTGAAGGTTTCGTCCTCTGTGGGCTCAGGCTTGCTGAACTGACTCCGCGACGCGAGTCGAGTGGCCCTTGATGGATTCTCAACTTCTTCTCCGGAGACTGCGGCGGCGAGAACTGTCGATTCTTCGGTTTCCAGCTCGGCGATCGCCGGTTGCCCGTCTATTTCACTTCCGGTGAACATATTCTTCAGGCCGCTCCCCACACATCCAACGTGAGTTACCGCGAAGAAGACGAACAGACTGCCGTAGACGAGTTTATGATGCTGAGACATAGCAGGCGCCCTTCAGAACTCGGACTTCCCCCTGGGTCTATTTGTCACGCAGGTGCTTGCGACACAAAGAAGCCCTCCAATTGTATCGGCGAAAACGAATGGTCCTGAGAAAACAGTTGTGACGAAGAATCCGATTCTTCAAGGAACGCTGGCGAGTTAATCCGGTTACTTCAAAGACAGAAGAACGGGGATCTGCGAATTTTGTACAGCGGTCAACGACAGGAATTTCGTGCAGCGACTGGAATCTCGGAAAAACTGCTCAAGATTCATCGCGAAAACAGGCGCACTTCTACTTCGCGCGGTCAGATTTGAGGTTTTGTGAGCGGCAAGCCGCCAGCCGCCGGTGCTGAATGAGATCCGCGTGGCGTAAAAATCACGGCTCGGCGTGCCGCTGACGGCTGCTGAAGACTGCCTTTATGGCGTGGACTTTTCGGGAGCGACTTCGTACGGCTGTTTTGCATTCGTCCGGCGCGGTGGTTCCAGATAATGATAGCCGGTGTTTGGATTGTTACGATCGAATGCAAATGCATCGCGGTTGCGGAGGAAATGTTTCAGGTAGGAAACCGGGATCGCGAATCCTAATCCTTCGCCAAAACTGAGCTTCATATTGATGACACCGACAACCTGCCCCTTGTCATTGAACAACGGCCCGCCACTGTTACCGGGATTGATCTGGGCCGTCGTCTGGATGTAAACAATACCGTTCATGTTCCGATTGCGGGTACTCACAATCCCCTCGGAGACCGATCTTTCCAGTCCCAGCGGACTACCGATCGCAAACACAGAATCGCCCTCTCGATGGCTGTCATCTTCAGCAATATAAACGGGCCGAAACTCCAGGTTTTCCTGTGGCGGGATTTCCAGCAACGCAAAATCGAAGTGCGGGTTGAGCGCCAGGATCTTGACGTCTCGCACAGAACGCCTTTCAAAGTCACCATTTTCACTGCGATGGAAAATAGTCACCGCGACTCGTGTCTGCGTTTCGACGACGTGATAATTGGTGACACAGTAGCCACGATCATTGATGATGAAGCCCGAACCAAGACCATCCGGTGTCTCAATCAATACGACGCCTTCGCCGAACTTTGATACGAGTTCCTTGACCGTACGTTCCGGGAGATCGGCTGTCATGAAGACGCCGCTGTCGGTTGTTTTGGCTTCTTCTTTCGCAGGTTCCTGGCTGATGCGTTCCTGGATCTGTGACACCGGAATCCGAATCACGTCCACACCAACGTCCACGAACAACGTGTCCTTCTGGACTTTCAGCACTTCCCCTTCGACGCGCTGACCGGATTTCATCACGATGATGTCAGCGTGGGAACTCAGCGTTGAGATCAACAGGCATAAAAACATGTTCAAAGCGAATCGGATGGACTTCACAACGAGCTCCGGAAGTAAAATGCTGTAGAAGAAGCCAGGGAACATGGAAAATCCCTGTCCTCACTTCGATACTTAGACCCCCTGACTGAACAGGTCGCTGAATTTGCAGGAATTCAGGTATGGGGCTGAATTCCTGCGAATCCAGCTACAAAGCGCGGTTTTGTCAGGGGGCCTTAGTTATTCTTGTAATCGGAATGACAATTACTGCACGTCGTCGATACTTTAGTAAGCGAAAGTTCGTAAGTGGCAAAATCGTTGCTGACTGCTGCCTCCTTGATGGCGAGTGCTGCTTTGACAACTTCGTCGGCGTAGCCTTTGAATTTAGGATCATCTTCGTAACCATAACCGGTCAATGTGACGATTTTTGCAAACGTTGCCATCAAAGCTGCCTCGTGGGCGACCATGTCTTTTCGGGATGTCAGGGCACTGTCGGTACCTGCTTCCGTCTTCATGCGGTTTTGGGCTTCTTCCATGCGAAGCATCAGCAACCGCATTTCGGAGACTTCCGCAAAGCCGTCCGTTTCCGGCGGTTCTGACAGATCCGCCGGGCGCGACCGGTTCAAGGTGTCCGAAATTGCTTCATACAGTCCCTGCATGCGTTTCTGATCTTTGGGCCCAGACCGCAGGGTGTCGGAGTTCATCTGTTTAGCAAGGTCGCGGATGTACTTCGCATCGTCTTTCCATGAGACTGCGTTGGGGTGTTCCATGGCCACCCCGGCGAGCGCCGCAAGTGTTGCGGCTTTCGGAGGGATCATGAGCATGGAGGCATTGTAGTTGCTCACGGACTGCAGATTTTCGTTCAGAAAGTTCCGGATAGTTTTTATTTCATTGTCGAGTTCGACCTCAGAAATCAGGTCGCCCCATGAATCACCACTTGCTGTCGGCGGCGTAGTCTCTGTTCCGGACGGCGCAGCGGGTGTTTCTGTCTGCGTGATTTCAGGGACATCAGTTGAGCCCGTGTCGGAGACGATGGCGGGTTCTGCTGCACCGCCCCCAATCGGAGTGGCATCGCTGGCCACGGTGTAGGGCTGATCAAAAAACGCATCCAGCGGGACGTCGCCAAACCACTTCTGTCCTGTGTCATCAACCCAGACTTCGCCGCGACCGTGCTTGACCATCTTTGCTGCCGACTTGCCGCTCGTCCCATCGGAATCGGTGGTGCCTGTTGGTGCCGCGTCCGTTACCGACTCTGAAGTCCCCGCGGCGGGCGAGATATTGTCCGTTGCCGCCGGATCTTGCAGAGAATTTGCGGATCCACCGCAGCCCGCGCTCAGAATCAGAAACGCAGACAAGGCGAAGCACACTTGATTTCGACCGGCACGGCTTTCTGCATCTCCGGGGAATACTTGAAACAACGAGTCCATCGTACGTTCCGAACAAAGCCAAAAAGTCACCCAGCACGAATAACACAAACAGCGGGCACTGTTTGCTCCTCCGTAACTACGCAGCGTACAGAACAGACGCATCCGTGACCAGGAAGAAATGGGTCTTCGTGGCACCAGGACAGCGAAATCATCTGCCATTCAGGAACGACGGCGAATTTGCTTTTCGGTGTTTCGATAGTCTGGTGCAGGAAATTGCATTTCCCGCAGCGCAAAAAAAATCCCGGAAGCAACGAATCCCAGGGGGGCGGAGGACTCAAGCTGCTTCCGGGGGCGATTGGCTCGCTTTTTCCGTCGGGTCCACTTGCTTTGCAGCACTCGGTCCCAACAGGACGAACAGTAAGAGGATTGGCAAAACGGGTCAAGACGTTTCCGCAACAACTGTTTGTCAATTCTTGCGATGTAAGCTGTTTCAATTAAACGACTTACGATACTTCGGCAAAATCCGCTGGTGCCCGACATTGTGAATTCCCATAATTTCCTGGGCTTCCGATGCAACGAAACCAAACCACGTTCATCAAAGTGGCTTAGAACCCGTCCAGAATCAACTTCGTGGGATGTATTGGTGTTTCCCGCTTTTTCTTTTGTTCCGGCCCAACGGGCCATTCGTTTTGATAGCCTGGCCCATCGGGCCAGGAAACCAGACCTCATGATCTCCAAAGGCCCAACGGGCCGA
>CAMAVB010000005.1 GCA_945861465.1 Candidatus Kuenenia stuttgartensis | reverse complement strand
GTCACCAACGCGTCTTTTCCAGGACGCAGTTTATTGACCTTGAAGACGATCATCTTCACGCTGGCTAACCCGCAGCTCATCTCCCGTTCCTGGGAGAAACAGAGATGTGAGTCGCTGAACCGATCAATTCGCAGGAACCAACCCATTATACCTTCTCCTTTTTTAGACGAATCGAAAAAGGGGACATTCTACTTTTCTGTTGAGAATCGAAAAAGGGGACATTCTACTTTTCTGTTGGGTTACCAGCGTTAATTTGCCCTTGACGTTGCGTTCGTTGACGAATCTTGATGCTGGAATCTTGATGCTGTGTCCCCATGTTACATCCGCCCCTGCCTGAACAACGAAAAGCACTCGGCGAATCAACATGCTGTGTCCCCAGAATTCAACCCTCGCAGTAAAGCAGAATGTCCCCTTTTTTCTAGTTTTCTGTTTCCGTTGGAGCGGTGTTCCTCGCAATACCTGTGTAATGCCGCTAACGAAGACGTAACGCCACAAATGCCCCATCCAGCGTTCGGCTCAGAGATTTTTGCAATTTCCACGATGATGCATTGACCCTCGACCGATTCGAGAAAAAAAGGGCGAGAAGGGCGGGTCTCAAGTGAAAGAGACCTGACCGTTTTTTATCGGACGTTTACCCAACGGTTTGGTTGTAGTCTTCGCCATGCGTGCCTGCGTCGCTACTCCCGTGGCCACTGCGACTGGATTGGCCCACAAGCGCTGGATAGGTATTTCCGAAGGCAGTCACGGCGAGTGCCAGCAATGCTCTTTGGGCCGGGTGGCCGTTGACCTTGTTTCGGCTTCTGTAGATCACTGTGACGTCACCATGTGAAATGGTAACAAAGTAGTAGTGAGAAGTATGTTTCGGCATGCTATTTCCTCCGTTCTTAAGGTTAGTTCAACGATAAAAAGGGGAGACCAAAACTTAGTCAAGTCTCTATTAATAGAGATCTGACTAGTTTTCTTCCCCATCAGTTCCGCTCGTTCAGTTTCTACTTCTTAGCTTTGGCTGAGACTCTTTCGAAAACATCGTGGTGCCCACACCATTTATTTTTTCCGAATACGACCCGTTTGGCTTCGTTTTCTCCACAATGCTTCGCGCAAAATCTTCGACGTCATCCGGTGAAATTGGGCCAACATTTTCTCTGCTCCACCATGACGCCAGCTTATCACCGCCACCGATGCTTAGTATCCGTTTCACCGTGGTTGCGCACTCATTGCGCGCACCATAGTGCATTCCACCCTCGTACTCTTTCCGTAATTGTTCCCCCATAGCCACGGTGTCCAGTCCCCAAATTGTTCCGATCCAGACCCCTCGGCCTTTGTAGTGCTTTTCATCATGGCTCTTGTCGTAAAATTTTCCCGGCCCAGAGACGCTGCCCTGCACTTCCGGCGCAAAGCTCACGTATCCAGCATCAGGCGTCGTACCACGCTCTATTTGGAGCGCAGCGTGCCCTGGACTGCGACTCTGGATATGCGACACCCACACATAAACTCTAACTCGCTCGGCTTTCATTTCTCATTCCTCCAGGATTCTCATCCCGTCGCTACCTCGGTTCACAGGTATCACCCGGTGCCGAATACTATAGGACCAGAACTCTTTTTCTCCGCAAGTGGGCCAACTGGATCTTCTCACTGATTGGATCTAAAACCGAAGACAAGAAGGGGGCTGGTCTCAATCAAAAGAGACCCGACACTTTTTCATCTTTTAAATACCAGACCCCTTTTGCTCATCACCATGATTCACGCTTCGCAGAAAAATAAAATGCCCCCTTTGTTTCTGCCTTTGTTTCTGCTCAGGAAAACAAAAGGGCTCCAGAAGCCCTTGAACAACGAAAAACTCCGGAGGCATTATGAAGGGTTCGTCACCAGGCAATATCCGACCACGAGCATCGGCACTCGGTCAGTGGAAGATGGCACTGTCCAAGTCGGGGATGTGGCTCGAGAAGCCGATCCGTTCGAGGCTCCACTTCACGTGCGCTTTGGCTTTATCGCCGAATCTCGATCCCGCACGGTTGAAGTAGTCGATGATGTGCTGGCGCATGTCGGCCGCATATGGGTTGGACGAATACGCCAGGTCACACACCCACTGTATTTCGAAGAGCCAGGCGTTCTCCTCGCTGTTACTGAACGCCATGTTCAGCGGGAGCTGGGATTCTTCTTTGGTGCATCGCTCGGCCCAGGCATGCGCCATTTCGTGGAGAACGATGCCGTAGTAGAACCACTCCTCCCCCTCGTAACTGCTGAACGAGTCGAGCAGTATCGTCTTGCCTGCCACGACGGGCGGGGCGACGTCTTCGCCGTATTCCCTTTCCAACATAATGTTGTTCCGCCGCACGTCCTGACTCAGTATTAACTTCTTCTTTTCGCTGCAGCCGACGGTCACGCCAACGTACAGCGCCGGATTCGGCGTGGCTTTCACGATGGAACCCTTGCCTATATTGCACTCGATGAATGTGAGGTCGCCCAGCGCCGCACTGACCTTCTTGTTTGGGACCGACAGGAGATTACTTACCAACTCATACCGTTCGGGCGGGAACACGACCATGTCGAGATCTCCAATGCTAGTGAATCGCCAAGTAAAGGCGTACTATCGTACGCGGGGCCTCGGTAGGCGAATAACAAATTAAGACTGTTTATGCCTAATTGCTCGCAAGATAACGAAGAAAACGTATTAGGAACCGTTTCCGATCCTTTAGTCCAGAATAAGCAGCCAGTTCGTCACTCGAAAGCGTACGAAAACTGGCCATCTGCAACACCGACTTTGACCTCTGCGATCAAGTTACCTTCCATCATTCGCACAAGGAATTCTCGACTGATATCCGGTAACATCGTGTTGGTCAGGATCGCGTCGATCATTCTACCTCCGGATTCGCTCTCCGTACAGCGGGACACGACCAGTTTCACCACGTCGTCGCTGTACTCGAACGGAATTTTGTAGCGTGCTTCGACCCGTTTTTTGATGCGGTTGAGTTGCAGCTTGACGATCTTGCCGAGCATTTCATCGCTCAGCGGGTAATAGGGGATCGCGACGAGTCGACCCAACAGTGCTGGCGGGAAGATTTTCAATAGGGGGGCGCGCAGGGCCTTCGACATGCCTTCGGGATCCGGCATCAACTCGGGGTCTTTGCACAGGCTGGCAATCAGGTCCGTGCCGGCGTTGGTGGTCAGAAGGATCAGCGTGTTCTTGAAGTCGATGAAACGCCCTTCGCCGTCTTCCATGTAGCCCTTGTCGAAGACCTGGAAGAACATTTCATGCACGTCGGGATGAGCCTTTTCAACCTCGTCAAGCAGCACCACGCTGTACGGTTTGCGCCTGACCGCCTCGGTGAGCACTCCTCCTTCGCCGTAGCCCACGTAGCCAGGAGGGGCTCCCTTGAGCGTGCTGACGGTGTGTGCTTCCTGGAACTCGCTCATGTTGATCGTGATCAGATTCTGCTCGCCACCATATAGCGCTTCGGCAAGTGCCAGCGCGGTTTCAGTCTTGCCGACGCCCGAGGTGCCAGCCAGCATGAAGACGCCGATCGGCTTGCTGGGATTATCGAGCCCGGCCCGGGATGTCTGGATGCGTTTGGCGATCATTTCCATCGCATGATCCTGGCCGATCACGCGCTGCGCGAGTGATGCAGCGACCTTCAGGATGGTTTCAATCTCATTGCGAGCCATGCGGCCGACTGGAATCCCGGTCCAGTCGCCGACGACCGATGCCACTGCCTGATAATCAACGGTGGGCAGGATCAGCGGAGTCTCGCCCTGCAGCTCGGTCAGTTTGTCCTGCACGACCTTCAACTGAGCCATCAAGGCGACACGTTCGGCCTCGCGTTCTGCTTCTGTCTGTGGGTCAGCGGCAGGAGTCGCTGGCGCTGCAACGACCGCCGCAGCAGCTTCGAGTTTACTGCCGGTTCCTTCCACCGGGCGAATGCCGGCCCGCAGCTTTGCTCGCAGGTCAAGCAGTTCATCGACCAGGGCACGTTCGGCGTTCCAGCGGCCATCCAGTTCCGCCAGCCGCGTCTTTTCAGCGGCCAGCAGTTCGTTGGCATCGGTCTCGCGTTTACCGGTGTCGATGCCGATCACCTTTTCGCGACCGATGATCTCCAGCTCGGTTTCCAGGGCCTCAATGCGTTTGCGGCTGTCATCAACTTCGGCAGGGGTCGCGTGCAGGCTGACGGCGACTCGGGCACAGGCGGTGTCGAGCAGGCTGACCGACTTATCGGGCAACTGTCGAGCCGGAATGTAGCGATGTGACAACTTGACTGCGGCTTCGAGCGCTTCGTCGAGAATCTGCACTTTGTGATGTTTTTCCATCGTGCTGGCGACACCGCGCATCATCAGGATCGCACGGGCCTCATCGGGTTCATCGACCTGCACGGTCTGGAATCGCCGGGTGAGGGCCGGATCCTTCTCGATGTGCTTTTTGTATTCGGCAAAGGTCGTCGCCGCGACTGTCCGCAGCGTGCCGCGCGCGAGCGCGGGTTTCAGCAGGTTCGCCGCGTCGCCGGTTCCTGCCGCACCACCGGCTCCGACCAGCGTGTGCGCCTCGTCGATGAACAGGATGATAGGCTTCACCGAGGCCTGCACTTCGTCAATGACCGAACGGAGTCGTTGTTCGAACTCGCCCTTCATGCTGGCCCCGGCTTGCAGCAGGCCCACGTCGAGCGAGCGGAGTTCGACATCCCTGAGGCTGGGGGGAACATCACCGCGAGCGATGCGTTGGGCGAAGCCTTCGACAACGGCGGTTTTGCCGACGCCGGCTTCACCAATGAGAATCGGATTGTTCTGGCGACGGCGCATGAGGATATCGACCATCTGACGGATTTCGTCATCGCGGCCGACGATGGGATCCATCTTGCCACTGCGGGCCTGTTCGGTGAGATCGACCGTGAATTTTTTGAGGGCTTCCTGCTTGCCCATCTGAGCGGGGGCCATCGCCCCGCTGGCTTCACCGGGTGCAGCACCGCCACCCGCCTGAAAACCGTCTGTTGCCCCCAGTGATTCCTCAGGCGAACCACTTACGATTTTCCGAAAATCATCCTGCAGCGTTTCGAGTTTGATTTTGGAAAACTCTTTCGAAATTGACAGGAGCGCGTTGCGGAGGTTTGTGGTCCTGAGAATCCCCACGATCAGATGTCCGGTACGAACTTGTGATTCACCGAACATCAATGAACCATACACCCAGCCACGTTCCACCGCTTCTTCGATATGCGACGAAATGTCGGAGATGGAAGTGGCACCGCGTGGCAGCCGATCCAGCGATTCCGTCATGTCTTTCGCGAGTCGCGCCGGATCGAGGCTGAAGTGCCTGATGATACGATGCAGGTCCGAATCCTGTTGCTGCACAAGCTGGTGGAGCCAATGGCTGAGTTCCACATAGGGATTGCCTCGCAACTTGCAGAATACTGTAGCACCCTCGATCGCCTTGTATCCCACACTGTTCAGCTTGCCGAACAACGCAACTCGACTAATTTCACTCATGATGTGCCTGATTCAAGCGGCTGAGCCGCAAAAACGTGGAGGTTAAAAGTTAGATCCATTCTGTTTCGACATTTTTTCCTGTCAATTCAGGAGCGGAAATTCCGTTTGTCCTGTTTGTGTTTTGACTGGAGATCGGCTTGTTGTGGGTTCAAAACCAGGTCATCTGCATCGCCAGGACTGGAGTGACCCGCAATCCAGGCGGTGCGGTTCAGTTGCCCCGATCGCCCCAATTCCAACGATGGTCGCTCGGCTCGTTTCAGCACGAGTTGCAGATCCCACTCCAATTCATCGCCGATGTACGTCCGCACCGCAGAAATGAGTTTTGGAAGAGAAGTTCCGCCGGGCAAAAATCGTTGGTAGGCATGATAATCGACAGGGCCGATGACGATTCGAAATTTGGATTGACAGTCCCAAACGCGGCGACCAATAATCGATCCGTCGGCCTGTCGCCTGCCATCTGGCTTCCGCCCTAACTGCGTACAACATTCATCGGGCAGTTCCATCCAGTGACCGACAAGTTCCTGGATGTCTACACGAACCCGGAAGAACTCAGCAAGCATCGCGGCCAGTCCGTCGGCATTGCGAGTTTGGCGCGAAAGCGTTCCGGCATGGTAACGCCGGGCATTGTCCGGGAAGTCGTCACGATTGCGAAGGGCGGATGCGCCAATCCCAATCAGCGAACCGACGAAATCTGCAAATCGATCCGAGTCTGGCCTGTCGAGCTGTACCGTGGGCTGAGCACTAGCCCAGGCGCGATAGAACAGCGAAAGCAATCGATGGTGGAAGACGTCAAGAAATCGGGCAAAAGTGGGATCATCGTAGTTTCGTAAACGCTCGCGGGCCAATTCCGTCAAATGGAGCGGCAGAGGTCCACTTGGACCAAATAATCCAAAGAAGCAGGAGACCAGACGTGAGGGACGTCCATCCTTTCCCCTATTGAATGCTGAAAGTGTTGCCGGTGCAAAATCCAGGAATGGTTCCTGCGACAGGCGAAACGGATCGTCCGCCGGACGCACAGATTTGCCGACGCCCGGTCGATCTCTGTGAATCGTTTCCAGTCGGCGAATTGCCTGAAAGAAACTGAATATGTACGGCTCAGCCTGAAGTTTCTGCTCCAGCACTACAGACTGTGTCGCCGTCCTGTCCTGAGGGGCCATCGAGCAATTTCTCCGCGGTTGAGTGTGTGGAGGACTGTCTCCGTGTAAGAATTTATTGAAACATACCTGGCAAAAAACTCTTCCAGGACGCTTCCGAGCAGGAACACGCCGCTTCCCTCAAATGCGGCTTCTTCCAGCGTCAATGAAACCTCGACGCCACGTCCATACATGATTGGCCCGGATGACGGAATCCGGCGAACTATTGGCCGAGACGAAACAGAATGTACACCTTCAATCTGCTTCATCGCAGCTGGTTCAGCAGTGGTCAGGTATGCAGACAATAAATCCCTTAGAGCAGCAGCGCCCACTTTTTCACTGGTATCAGTCAGGGACAGGTAGTTCAGTGACAACTGACTCACCAACCGCCAACTGAGTTCCCCTGAAGAATGTATTGGCGACGGCCTGGGCTTGGTAGGGCCGCTAAGAATGCGCACCGACTGGACCGGCGCACTGATCTGCAGTGAGAAGTCAGTGTTGGCGCGGCCAACCGGCATATGCAGAGGTAAATCCCGGTTCGTACAGAGCGTTTCGACCCCCATCTGGCGAAAACTATCCCGATATGGCCCCTCAAGTCCATCGACCAGCGAAAGGAAAACCTCGCTTCCAATGTAGCTTGATCGAGGTCCCAGACGCTGTTGCCGTGATGATAAGACTCGGGGCACCCGATGCGTGGTATAATACGCATGGTTTTCACCCGACAGCGTCAGATCATTCTGCGCGTAAAAAGGAAAAAACTCCTGTTCCTCATCCGTGGATGCCCCATAGCCTGCGGCCCGCGTTATCGAATAGACTTCAAAATCCAGAGGGCGGGTGCGGTCGGGAATCACCTGATATTCCTCAGATGAGTCTGCCAGATGGATGCGGTCGGCACGCTTGGGAAACAGATTTACGGCAGGCGCGCAGGACAATGAAAAATTCTCCGCCGTGACAGCATTTTCCAGCGTCTGGTCGTGGCGGTTGAACAGCACCAGCACGTCCAACTGATTTCCGCTGCAGCGCCGCACCGATTCGGACAATCCGGTCAGCTCGACGAACAGAAATCGATCAGGAAATGCGAAGTATTCATTCAGCAATCGGTAGCCCTGGAACGAGCGATGCAACGTTGGCAGCAGCGCTTGCTCGTTGTCGAATCCGAGTCGACGAATGTGCGATGGGCCAAGCACTGTCTGTGTGCCACTCCCGCGCTCTGGCGGACGAACAACGATGGCGACCGACGCGCCGAGGAGCAGCTCGTACAGACGAAACCGGCGTGGATCCTGGCCTGGGAGATAAAGCGACAGCGTGTCCAGGGCCAGCTTGTCAAATGTCAGCCCTGCAGTGGTTTTGAAACGGAGTCGAACGCCGGCTCTGACTCCATCCACCGCTGGCAGGTTCAGCATCGCGGTGTCACGAGTAAAATATTCTGCCTTTTCAAGTTCCAGCGGCCACAGAGTCACGGGGTGGGCCGTCCGAAACTCACACGCAGTTTGATCTCCTTTGCCTAACACGCTGGACAAAACTGTGTCTCGCGGAAGAACGAGACCCTCACCGAGACTCCCTTCGCTCAGATCCGGTTGAAATCGAGCGACGACCATAGAAGGCGTCGGCGCAAGATAATGCGGATAGACCATTTCCAGGAGGTGCTGAGTAAAATTCGGGAACTCAGCGTCCTGTCGAAGTTGAATCCGTGCAGTTAAGAACGCCACACCTTCCAAAAGACGCTCAACATAGGGATCGGCGACCTCAAAGCCGTCCATCCCCAATCGCCCGGCGATTTTCGGAAACTCCATAGAGAACTCTTTACCCATCTCACGCAGGTATTGAAGTTCGCGCTCGTAGTACTTGAGAATTCGGGGATCCATGATGCGACCTGAACAATTGGACGGCCTGCGTGGGGAAATTGGCCGCCACGTCAACAACTCGGGCAACCTGCATTTCCGCGCCCGTTGGAACCAGTTTTGTTTTTCATCCGCCGGTTATTGCAAGTCGATGACCCGAACTTCGCCCGACTCCAAATCGATCTCCGTCTTCATATAAATCTGCAGGGGTGAAGGTTCTGCCCACAGCTGACCTTCCAGCTCGACTGTAAACGCATTTCGGCACATTTTTTTGTCTGAAGACTTGATTCGCACTTTCAAAGTTTCTCGTATAAGGCGTGGTTCAAAGCACCAGAGAGCCTGTCGCAATTGGCGTTCTTTTTGCACAAGATCAATTCCCGGCACTGCCTTCCCCGTCAGATCCTGCATCCCGTAGTTCAGGACAGACTGAGCGACAAATGGGTATTGTTCCAGGGCTTCCTGTGGAAAATAGTTGGTGGTATTCAACAACCAGCCAACGTCCCTGACGACCGCTTCGCGTAATTTTTTCATCGAAAGTACCCGCTTGTCCCGGGATTCCTGGGACAGATGCGGTTCATTATCGATCAGGCGATCCAGCAATGAGGGCTGCAATCTGTCTTGAGTCGCCAGCTCTGCCATTAGATCTCTGCGCCTTTTCTGCTTCGTGATTCGAGTTACGAAGGGCATTTAGACGGCAAGGCCCGTCAATTCCCTTCGTGGGGCGTGTTGAACAGAATTCTGCGCACATCCATCAGCGCAAAATCTCCAGCGTCCGTCGTCAGCATTCTCTGACCTGATCCGACGAAGTACTCGCCTCCATGATCCATCCAGTCCGTCTTGCGGGACAGCTGGATAGAACTGTCGGGGCTATGTTCTGAGCCGACATAGCGCGTGGGAATCACTCCAACCATTTCTCCGCCATTGGCCCACACGAAGTGAGCCGGCGTCCAGACAACATCTCGCAGGTCAGCCGGAGGTTCGATGTCAATCTGTCGAATCCGATAAAACGGGATCCAGTAGTAGGCACCGTTGACAACGGCCTCAAGCACCGGCCCCAACCTGGAATCGGCATCTGCGATCCATTCAAATGGCTGATCGTCGATCATGCCTGCAGAGACTGGTGCTGATTCAAAAGCCTCCGCCTGAAGCGTGCGTGCCTGATCGTATTCCCCGCGTGCGGCACTCCCCAAGGCCTGAATCAGCAGGGCGACCCAGTGTTCCGGGTCACCAAGAATCATGGGCGATCGGCTGCCACTAAAGACCGCCGTCCGGAGTGCTTCACACTCTATGGCGGTGCGGTACATCTGAGCCATTGCCAACATTTCAGGGTCGAGCTCTGCCAAAGTATTCAGCTGTGTAATCGCCCGATCCCATTCCCCACGCACTGCCAAAAGTTGAAACAGAAACACACGATGCTTTGGATTGGCAGCGTCGCGGCGAATTTGTTCCTTTAATTCTGCAAACGCTTCCTGCAAACGTCCTTGAGACAATAAGTCGAAAGCTGACATGACTGCATTCTTTCCAGACGCGAGAACCAACGAAACCCTCCATCCGGGGGAGTGCAGCGACGTCACTCAGTTTTGTGACCAACCTGCCGCAGAAGGCACACCATTCCGATGTGCCTGCCGCGATGCAGATTAAGGCAGAACCTGTCGAATCCAGGCTTAGTACTTTTCGTTCTTCTCGAGGTCCCATTTCTTTGGAGTCCCGGTAACCACTTTCCCGCCATCAAACTTGTCGTACTGGTAGCTGATCTTGGTGAAATTCAGAGAGAAACTCTCCGATGGTCGATCCCCGCCACTGGTCGCTGAATACGAACTGACAAGGACGTCCTCCAATTCGATCTTCAGATAAACCTGCCCCTTAGCATCTGCACCGCCGGTCTGGATGAAATGGATTTCTGCCTTGCCCAGACTTTTTCCGCAGGTTGCCTGCATGAATAACTCTGTGGAAGCGACATCCATCGACTTGGACATGGTCACTTCAGAAAACGAGGGATTACTGGTCTCTCGGTCACCTCCGCCACCGACACTGCTGATGCCACGTCCAACACCGAACTGGATCGAATTGACGGTGATCCACTTGTCATGAGCAGCGACTGTTGATTCGCCATTGATCGCCGTTCCGAATTTTAAAAGAATCATATTATGCCCTTCAAAAATGTGAACCGAAATTTATCAAACTCGCGGAACTACTTACTTCTTGCCCGATGGAAGCTTTGAAACGAGTCTCAATGAGACGGTCAGCCCCTCCAACTGGTAATGAGGTCGCAGGAAAAACTTGGAGGAGTAATAACCTGGATTCCCTTCGACCTCTTCGACGATTACTTCCGCAGCAGCCAAAGGCTGTCGCGATTTCTCTGCATCACTGGCAGTCGCAGGGTTCTGCAGTACGTACTGGCCAATCCAGTTGCTCAGCCAGGTCTCCATGTCGGCCCGCTCTTTGAACGAGCCTATTTTATCCCGCACGATGCACTTCAGATAGTGTGCAAAGCGACAGGTAGCAAACAAATACGGCAAGCGTGCTCCAAGATTCGCATTTGCCGTAGCATCAGGATCGTCATACTCTGCCGGTTTGTGAAGCGACTGGGCTCCGATAAACGCAGCAAAGTCAGCATTTTTCTTATGAATCAGGGGAAGGAGCCCACTCTTGGACAACTCTGCTTCACGACGATCGCTGATGGCAATTTCTGTCGGACATTTCATATCGACACCACCGTCATCCGTCGGGAACGTGTGGCAGGGAAGACCTTCGACTGCTCCTCCCGATTCAATCCCGCGAATCTGTGAACACCAACCGTAGGCCTTAAAGGACTGGTTGATGTTCGTCGCCATTGAATAGGCTGCATTCGACCAGCAGTACCTGGAGTGGTCTGCAGCACCCGTGTCTTCTTCAAAATTGAAGTCTTCGATAGGATCTGTCTTCGCACCATAGGGTAATCTGGAAAGCACTCGCGGCATGGCCATACCGATATACCGAGAATCTTCGGACTCCCTCAACGACTTCCACGGGGCATATTCCGGTGTCGAAAAAATCTTCGTCAGGTCACGAGGATTGGCAAGTTCGCGCCACGATTCCATCTGCAACAAAGATGGCGATGCCCCTGTGATGAATGGTGAATGGCAGGCAGCGCAGACTTGAGCCATTCCGTTCAGCAATTCCACATCCGGAGGACTGTGGTCAAAATGGTAGTCCCCTACAAAGCACCCAAACGGTTCACCTCCAAACTGGCCGTACTCTTCTTCGTACGACTTCTTGAAGATCGGACTTTGATCCCAGGCCGTGCCCTTGAATTTCTTTAACGTCTTTGCCAGATCTTTCTTCGAGATATTCATGACACGAATTTTCAACGTTTCATCAGTCTCGGTGTGCGTCACGAGATGATGGAGTCCGCGCCAGGCTCCTTCCAGCTTCTGAAACTCTTCGTGATGCAATACAAGATTAATCTGGTCCGTCAGCTTCCGGTCGATCTCAGCGATGATCGACTCGATACTTTTCATAACATCGTCTGAAATCAACGTGGCATTTTGCAACGCTTGCTCAGCAAGTGTACGAACTGCCCCTGTGACGGCTTCTTTTGCCTTTTCGGTCTTGGGCTTAAACTCTCGATTCAGGAGCTGCGAGAACTCACTAGCCTCAACGGTTTCGCCACTGGCAGATTCTTTTGCGATTCTTGCTTCACTCATTTAAGTTGATCTCCTTGATGGTGTTCGTGGGGATTCATGAAAAATGGAGGGGGTTCGGCCAGAATTCTCTGGGATTTCGCACGATCCAAGGCGCACCCACCAACCTTCGTCAGTCAATAGTGTCGGCACTTCCAAAGACAATTCAGGCTGCTAGGTAGCGCTGACTTCCGGCTTCGGAGCGGAGGCCAAAGATTGCAACAACGCAGGATCTTTCAGCACATTGGCAATCAGTTCTTCCGCTCCGGTCTTGCCATCCATGTAGGTCATCAGATTCGCCAATTGCTGTCGCGACTCCAACAGCTTGCTCAGTGGTTCCAATTTGCGAGCAATCGCACCCGGAGAAAAATCGTCCATGCTGTCGAAGGTCAAATCCACCATGAGATTCCCTTCGCCGGTCAGCGTGTTGGGAACAGCGAAGGCTGCCCGCGGCTTCATGGCCTTCAGGCGATCATCAAAGTTATCGACGTCAATCTCCATATATTTTCGATCGGCGACCGGAGCAAGCGGCTCTGTCGGGTTACCGCTCAGGTCCGCCAACACACCCATTACAAACGGGAGCTGAACTTTTTTCTGGGCACCGTATACTTCCACATCGTATTCAATCTGAACACGAGGTGCGCGATTACGACCAATGAATTTTTGACTGCTCTGTTTTGCCATGAAAAAAAATCCTTTCAGGTAATTGAACTTCAATCAGAATTCTATTCAACCCGTCGTCCGCCGATAGCTTCGGCCTGACTCATTGCCTCAGGAATGACATCCTGAATGATTTCAAGGAAGCTGGCGGCCACAAGCCGCTTGCATCGCTGCAACAGAAGTGGCAGCGGGCTGGACGGCTCATGCTTTGCATAATAGTCGCAGATTTTATCCAGGGTTGCCACTACATCCTGTCGAGAGTTGATTTCTCCGGTCGACAATTGTTGAGCGGGAGCAGCCGCACTGCGTCCTGATGCCTCTTCGCCTGACACCACCTCGTCCTGCAACAGACCTCGCTTTGCCAACTGCTCGGAGTAAATTCTATCGACTGTCTTTAACAACGATTTGAGCGGCTGAAAGCTGACACCATTTTCACGACCGACACGATCCGAAAAGACGTTTTCGGTCGCCACCAGATGCTCGACGGAGGCTCTGATCGCTGCAGCATTCGCTGAAAGCTCTTCTGCCGGCGAATCTGCAAAGGCAGCGTTGATCACCGCCCAATCCGGAGGATCGGTCACACCAGCTGCAGCCTTAACTTCACCGTCAGCCACTGCAATGTCCCGCAAGTTGAACCTTCCCACGGTACGTGAACTTACCAATGGAGTCAAACGGAACAGATCAAGCGTCGCATCCTCATCACACAGCGATTCCAACGTATTAACTCGCAACGCCGGATCGTGGTCATCGTCTGGGTCGAGCTGTGGATACACCGTATCCCAGTACAGTTCCACATAGCCACGAATCAGCTCCAGGACCGCGCCGAATGAAATTAGTCCCGAAACGGCAAGCTCAGACCTGGCCAAAAGCACAGCAGCCCGCAAATCTTTTGTTCGCCCCAGAAGCCCTGCTGCATTCCTGCTCACGTCGCGCCAGTTTGGCTCTTCGCCGGGGATGATCTTGTCACCAAACTGTTGCTCCGGCTTTCCGATCGCCGACCGTTCCATTTCACCAAACGCAGCGTCATACTCGAGATTCTCACCGCATGGGGAATCCGGATGAATCGGCTTTAATGAGACAGCAACATCGATCACAGGAAGACGCCTCCAAACATCAGCTCAGGTTTTGAGAGAAGCACGATCCAGCCGCGAACTTGTAAATCAGATTTTTCGCACCTGACGCAAATCATTTGGATTCAGAAGAACGTCTCGTAAAATTGGATCAGGGAACTGCAATTGCGACTTTCTTCAGAATTTCTGCTCCGCCCATGCTTCGGCACTTCCTCCATCGCCATCAGGAAAACAAGGATATCCAGCATTCAGATGTTTGCAATCGAGCAGCCCTGCCTAAAAATTAAAAAATATGCAGAATCGCGATGTCCACGCAAGCCGGAACCAGCGTGCTATGGACGATTGTTCCCGTGCAACGTCGTAAGTTCCTGAATACTCTGGACCCACGGTGCTGATTTCGACAGACAACGACTGCGAATCCGCCAAGCCCGTCGTTCATCCGGGTGTTCGCGATCTCTGAGTAGCTACGTCGGGCGATTGCTGCGTTCAATCGCGGACTTCAGGTCAGCGAACGTGAAGGGCTTGGCAACGAACTGAAAATGTGAAGACTTTTCATTGATGCCATCGGCTTCCATCAGGGGTCGGCTTCCGGAGATCAGAATTACGGGAATCAATATGTTCCATTTGCGCAGCATGGCAGCCAGTTCCATGCCGCTCAGTCCCTTGAGACCATTGTCCAGAATCACGAGGTCGAACTGCTGAGGCGTCGCAGTCAGGTGTGCGACGGCATCGACAGCGTTGCTGACGACCGTTGATGAATGAGCAAGCAGATGCAACATTCCCTGACAGACTTGCTGCACCATGAGATCATCTTCAACAACAAGGATACGCAATCGCCGCTCCCCGGAGCTCGGTTTGAAAATCGGAACCCGAAATGAACAGGGATTATGGCACGATTATGGCTTTGACTTCAAGTCGCGAGTGACTGGCTTTTGTCGTGGTGGCAGCAATGATCGCAAGCTTGGGGGCTGAAAAGGCAGATTGCCCGACTGGTTCGGGAGTAAGCCGGGCTGTATTGGCAGATTACCTCGGAACTTCGAAATTTTACTTTGTAGGCCATCAGGAAGTTGTCCGCTGAGAACGGAATCGACTTTCTCCAGGGCACCGTTGATCTTCGCGCGGTCTTTGTCTTTGATCAGGCTGGAACTAGAGACCTGTTTTACCACACTTCGGGCATCCATGTTGCCCGACTGCAGACCGGCGACCAGCGTCTGGACTTCCGAAACTTTTTCGAGCAGCTCTTTATTGTCTCGTTCCAACTGGCCGTATTCCGCTGCGAAACGATTCTTGAGTGTCTGAAACTGCTCATCCGAGAACTCCGTAACCTCCGCCATCAACTTTTCTTTGGCGACGTTCAACTGCTGCGTGAACGCCACTTTGACACCGGATGCTACCTGTTCGCCAACATCGGAATGCAGATCGATTTCGGGCTTTCGCAGTGTGCCGGAAATCTGCACATTCGCATTCAAGCTCTGCAGGCTGGCAAATACATCATTGACGGCTTCGATAATTTCAGGGCGTACGTCTTCGTCTGCAGAAAACGCCATTTGATCCAGCCGTGAATCCAGTATCAGGTGACCTTGAATCTGGTTTTCCACAATGACGAGCCGACTCTGCCATGTGACGTCATTCAAAACTGCCTGCAGGCACGCCTTCTCCGGATTGCCCGCACGCAGCGGAATGGAGTTTGTGTCCCGGAAGTCGGCGAGGATTTCCGCCACCGGAGTCTTCTGTGTGGCGTCGTACGTGACCTTCAACTGCAATGGCCGCGAACCGGCGGCCACGAGTGACATGACGCAGGGGCGACCCCACAGCATTGGATCTTCGGTCACGTCGGTGAGCAGTGCCTTGAACGGGACAGATTCCCTGCTGACGGAAACTGTTCCTGTCATTCGCAGATTCTTTAACAGAAAACCCGGTGAAGGGTGGGCTGCCCGAAAGTCAAAGTCGCGACCAGGGCGGCGCGGTGGCTGGATCTGTGCCTGAAGCCCATGCTGGTAGTCACGGATCGTTTCAACCCATGTGAGAATTTCCTGCAGACGCAGGTACATCGTTTGTCCCAGCAGTGCCTGGGAAATCCGTCGAGGGTCAGGTTTAAGCAACGCCAGTGTATGTTTGACTTTCGACTGATCCCGCATTCGCGCATCGTTGAGTAACTGAAAGTCAGCACGCACTTCGGGGACGATGCCCGTGAGCTCATTGCGAAACATCTGCGCGTCACGCACGAGAAGTTCCGCGTCCTGGGCAACGGTCAGATACTGCTCAATCTGCTGAAACGTGTCACCCTTTTTTGCACCGTCAAAATCCTGCCTGAGTGCCTTGGCACGCGGCTCAAGTTCCCGTGCCTGCGCAACCAATTCCTCAAAACGCACGTCCCATTTTTCGTAGACGCTGGTGCCGACGCGGTACGTTTCCAGGTGATTCGGGTCCAGTTGCGATTTGATCTGTTCTTCCAGCCTGGACAACCAGTCGTCGCCAAGCTCCGTCAGCTTTTCCGTGACCCAGGACGGCTCTGTCTCTCCGGGATCGTCGCTGAATTCCAGTTGACCATCGTCGCCGCGGCGGGAATCAAACCGCAGGCCGTCAATGTGACCATCTTCAATGACGAAACGCCGCCGTGAAAGCGAATGTGATTCCAGCCTGACATGCAGTTCGTCGAATTCGACCATGTTCTTTCCCGGTCGATCGGCAGCGGCCAGTGCCATGCTCTGGATCGTGAGTGATGGTGGAAAGTATGTCGTGTGCAGTTTCGCCACATCCACTTTCGCGCCAGTGACAGACTGAATCGACTGTACTGTCGAATAACGCAGCAGCGGATCTACGGCATAAGCCAGAAATCCCCAGAGTAAACCAATCATGATCAGCCGCGGAATGATGTAGGTCCAACGCATGAATTGTCTCGATTATCCGAAAAGTGGCCTGACCCTTTGGAGGCGAGTCGATTAGGTTGATGTTTCTGCTTGCCGGAGAGGGTCAGACCCCTTTTCGGATAGCTCAGACTTCGATGGTGCCAAAGCGATCAGCCCATTCGGCACCCAGCAGGATTTTTGTGATCCACCAGTGGCGAAGATGGCGTGAGAGCTTATCGGAATATTTCTGAAAGACCGGGCGACTGATCCGATGTACGGGCCAGATCAGGAGAACGCCGCAGACAAAACTTCCCATGACAATTGAGTTGTTGAAATCGGTCCACGGCAACATCGGCGTGTCATAAACAGCTTCCCAGAATCCGCGCAGTGAAGGCTGATTCAGAATGTACGCACCAACCTCGTCAAAACTCGTGTCAAACCAGGACGACGCAAACGTCAGCACCACTGCAGCACAGGCCGTAATCGCCAGATTGACTCGTGTGGCTGCGATACAGAATCCCAGCACGATGGCCAGCAGATTCCCTTTGGGGACAATTCCCATGAGCACACCCAGCGCCAGACCATATGACATCTGTGTCGGTGTGGATTCAATCACCAGGGCCTTGAACAAAAATCGGAGTGGCCGCAGAATAAGAAACATAAATCCTCCTTGATGCCTTCGCGGGACACTGGTTCTTACAGGCGCGGTGGCGAAACTCGTGGAATCTGGCGCGAATGCACCAAGGGGTCAAGACGAGACATGCCTTTGGTCACCGTCTGCAGTGGATTGTGTTTCTTCGTGCGAGCGCAGTGTCGCAGAAGACGCCTGACTGGCTGCGAATCGGTAGATTTCGCGGGACAAGTCTTCATACAGCAACATGGCTTGCACTTCCTTCGTACTGGAAACTTTCAGAACACTTACAACAGGTCAATGCTGACGTGCTGTTGCAGGCCGCGCAGGTGCCCGATTTCTTGTATGCATTGTCGCCCGCCGCTCGCCGAAGTGGTGTTGCCGTCGTGTATGGAACCTGGATTTCGCTACCGATCCAGCGCGCGTGGGCAGACTTTCAACAAAAATTTACGGCGTCAGTTTAAGGAAACACATTTTTTTACCACGGAGGGCTCAACGCGGGCTTCGCCCGCAACCCATCGTCGAAGTCGGGACATAAGAACAGCGTAGTCATTCAGGCAGGAACACATGCAGCAGAAAAATTGATGGCAGAAAAATGAATCGCAGAAAGAACTCAAGTCGTGGTCTGGATTTTTCTGCCGCTCATTTTTCTGCCGGACCGGACTTCTGCAAACAGACGTCGGAAAATCTTCGCGGGAGAACAGGAAAATAACTGTTGGTAGTACGGATTCGTTGATGGACTGATTCATTCAGTATATTTGCATCGCGTATTTATGGATCATATTCTTCCCACAACTTGGCGAAAACAGCCCTGCCGATGCGGCTGGAATGCGATTTGCACGGCCGAAACGGCAGTCGTCGAGAGTGAAGAAATTGGCAGCGTCAGAGATTTCGAAAGGTGAGTTTAATGACCGTTCAGACCGACAAAGAGCAGTTTTCGTTTCAGGCTGAGATCAGCCAGTTGTTGCACCTTTTGTCGCACTCGCTCTACCAGAACCGTGAAATCACGATTCGAGAATTGGTGTCTAACGCCTCTGACGCGCTCGATAAGTTCCGGTATGTATCTCTGACTTCCGGTCAGAACGCAAAAACCGATGACCTGAGAATCTCGATCGAGCCGGACAAGGAAAATCGAGTTCTGACAATTCGCGACAACGGAATTGGAATGACGCATGATGAACTTGTGAGCAATCTCGGTACGATTGCCCGCAGCGGCTCACTCGACTTCCTGAAGAAGGCTCAGCAGACCGGAGAGAAAGCTGCCGACCTGTCGCTGATCGGTCAGTTCGGTGTCGGATTCTATTCCGCGTTCATGCTTGCGGATCATGTCGAAGTCGTCACCCGCAGCTCTGCAGAAGACACCGGCTGGCGCTGGGAATCGACCGGTGACGGCACATTTACGATCAGCGACGTGGCAGAATCTGTCGACCGCGGCACCAGTATTCGTCTGCATCTGAAAGACGGCCTGGAGGAATTCACAGAGCCCGTTCGATTGAAGCACATCCTGCGCAAGTATTCAACCTTTGTGCCGCACGCGATCTATCTGGAATCGGAGCATATCAATCATCAGCCTCCGATCTGGGTCGAACCCAAAAACACGATCACGGACGAGCAATACCATAACTTCTATGAGTACCTGACACACTTTCCCGGTCAGAAGCCATTGTGGCATCTGCATCTGGCTGCTGATTCGCCGTTTCAGTTTTACAGCATTTTGTACTGCCCGGATCAGAATCTGGAAAAAATGGGCTTCGGTCGCTCCGATCACGGGCTGCATCTGTGCGCGAAACGCATTCTGGTACAGAACGATAACCGCGACCTGCTCCCGGACTATCTGCGGTTTCTGCGCGGGATTGTGGATTCTGCAGATCTGCCGCTGAACGTATCGCGCGAAGCACTGCAGGACAACACTGTCTTCCGGAAGATGCAGCGTGTGATCACCAGGAAAGTGCTGGATCACTTCGATACGTTTGCAGAAGAAAACAAAGAGGATTACGTTCGCTTCTATCGTGAATTTGGTGTCATCCTCCGCGAAGGTATTTCGTCTGATTATGAAAACCGCGATCGTATCGCAAAGCTGTTGCGCTTCAGATCGACGGATTCCTTGCAGACACCGGAAATGGTTTCGCTCGAAGACTATTGCAACCGCGCGAAAGAGGGGCAGGAACAGATCTACTTCGCGTGCGGGACTGATCCTGATGCCGTCATGCGCGACCCAAATCTGGAAGTCTTCCGTTCACGCAATCTGGAAGTCCTGATTCTGACCGACCCGGCGGACGAATTCATTCTTTCACAGTTGCGGGAGTTTCAGAATAAGCAGATTATTTCTGTGGATGCCGCCGATCTGAAACTGCCGCCGAAAGACGATGATCCTTCGAAGAGCGACGACGAAAAATCTGAAGCCGATAAAGACAAGCAGGACACGCCGGCAAATCTGGAGGAATTGATCAGCCTGATCAAGACAGCACTCGGAGATCAGGTTCAGGATGTGCGACGTTCCGAACGACTCACCGAAAGCCCATGCTGCCTCGTGAATGCTCACGGATCAATGAGCACCACGATGCAGCGCGTGCTGCGGATGAATACGCCGGAATTTGAAATGCAGAAGATGATCCTCGAGATCAATCCCGGCTCACCGCTCGTAAAGCGACTGGCAGACCTGGTCACAAACTCTGAAAATCACAGTTTCATCCGTGCCTGCAGTCAGCAACTTCATGCCAACGCCATGATTATGGCCGGGCTCGCCCCCAACGGCAACGAAATGGCCGCGAGACTGCAGGGGTTTATGCTGGAACTGGCAGAGACGAAATCGTCGATATGAAATTTGCCCTTGTCATTCCCGACGGTGTTGCCGACGAACCACAGCCCGGGCTCAATGGCCGTACGCCGCTCGAAGCTGCCAACATTCCGCACATGGATGAAGTTGCCGCATTGGGCGTCGTCGGCCAGACCGACAATGTCCCGGCGTCGATGCCATCCGGCAGTGACGTCGGAACGATGAGTCTGTTTGGTTACAGCCCACTCGAATTCCACACTGGTCGCGCGCCGCTGGAAGCGGCGGCCCAGGGAATTGAACTCCATGACGGCGACTGGGCGATTCGCTGCAATCTGGTGACGGTGGCCGACGAACGTATGCAGAGTTTTACCGCCGGACAGTTTCCGTCGGAGATGGCTCGGGAACTCATCGAACTGCTGCAGCGCGATCTGTGCGGAGACAGTCACTGGAAGTTTCACGCGGGTGTGAGTTATCGAAATCTGCTGCTGTATCGCAGCCGTGGAACGACAGCTCCGTTTACAAGGCAGACTGACAGCACGCCGCCACACGATATTACAGATCAGCCGATTTCCGGTCATCTTCCCTCAGGGCCGGGGTCAGATCAGTTGCTGCAGTTAATGAATCGCAGCCGTGACTTGTTCGCCACCGCCAGTTGCAATCGGGAACGTATTGCCCACGGCGATCTGGCCGCGACGCAGATCTGGCTTTGGGGACTGGGCCAGCGTCCGGCATTCATTCCGTTTCTGGATCGGTACAAAGTTCGCGGAGCCGTGATCACAGCCGTCGATCTGCTGCGCGGAATCGGTCGATTGCTGGGCTGGGAAGTTGTCGAAGTTCCCGGAGCCACGGGTTATCTGGACACCGACTATGCTGCCAAGGGCCGAGCCGCGATCAAGACGCTGTCCCGTCCGGATATCGATTTCGTGGTCGTGCATGTTGAGGCGACCGATGAAGCGTCGCACGAAGGTCATGTTGATGAGAAAGTCCGCGCTGTCGAAAATATCGATCGACACATCGTGGGGCCTCTGCACACATGGCTGAAACAACAGGGAGATTATCGCCTGTTGATTTGTCCCGATCATCCGACATTTCTGCGTACCAGAACTCACAGCCACGGCTACTGCCCATTCGCGATGTGCGGCACCGGTGTCGTCGCCGACGGAGCGAAATCCTACAACGAAGTGACAGCTGCAGCGTCTTCGATCAAGCTGCCTCACGGCTGGGATCTGATGTCGAGATTACTGTAACTTGACTCTCCGAGTCGAGATCATGAGACCTGAGCCAATTGACGCGAAGAAGATCAGCCGGGGAATCTCGACGGACATCGACGGCAGAAAGATCACCCACGGACAGCTCCGGACGGTCGCAGGGCCGATTTTGCCGCCTGAAACGTGAGAGCCATGTAATTTTGGGATGCAATTATTTGACAACGGGGCTGGTGCGACAGTACAAGATGGGAAGTCGTAGAGGACGGGAGCGGATATCCCGTGGAAATCGTGTGTCCGTGTTCAGCAAATTTTGACGGAATTCCGTCAAATGCTTGTCCAAATCACAGCAATCAGTCGTCTCAGAAGTTGAGTTTTCCCATGAAACTGTTCATCCGAATCTCGCTCTCATTGTGTGCTGCGGCTATGTTCGCGACCCCTGCAAATGCGCAGTACTGGAGTGGCTGGTGGGGAGCTGGCTATTATGGAAGTCCAGCTTACGCCGCGCCTGTGTACTCGAGCTACTACGGATCGCCCTCGTATACCAGTTTTTACCGATCCTACAGCTCCGGATCCCCGTCGTACGGTTGCTGTGGAACCGCAGCACCAGCGTATTCTGTGAGCTATGGCTCCTCCGGCAACGGTTGCTGTGCGACCCCTTGCTGTGATCCGTGTGGTTCAGGCTGTGCCTCTGGTTCATGCGCCGGGATTTCACCTTCAGGCTCTTTGAAACCAGCTCAGGATCCGATCTCCGACAAGAAGTCGCCCGACTACGAAGGCGATACTCGTCCACGACGATTTGACCCGAACGCGGCACCAGGGGCTGACGACCCGCTTGATCCTGTCGATGGCGGCACCCGCAAGGACCTGTTTGGGCGTCCGCAAGAGGGCACGGATGGCGGCACCGGTAATGGATCAGGGGCAGGCACTTTTGAAGAGAACAAACCAGATCCCGCACTCGATCGCACGCTCCAGAAGCCGCCAATGGCTGACCCTTTGGACGGGAAAACTCTGGACCCGGTTGAAAGCAATCCTGGTACAGCAGTCGATGAAACGACATTCTACGAAGAAAGTTCCAAGCCAGCCGATCGTGCTTCCGTGGGCCGCGATGCCGTAATTGCTCGCACAAGTTCACTGAGCGAAGTGATCGCACCAAAGCGTTTGGCATCGCGTACTTTGGCAGCCAGCCGACGTTCGGCACCGGGCAGCAAACTGGCCGACACGTCGCACAACACGAAGTCTGACTCACCACGACCACTCCGCTGGATATCCGCTCCGCTTGCGGATGGCCATGTGCAATTGTGAACCTGAATCAGCCGCAGTGCGTTAGCACCCGGTTTTCCACGTAATTTTGAATAAACCGGGCGCTAGGGACGCAGAAATAACTGTCGTCTTCCGGACGTGGGGCACGTTTTTAACGTGCCCGGCAAGATGGAATCGTGCCCCACTTATTGCTGCCTCAGTCCTGATGCGTACGGGCTGATAGTAGAAACCAAATGCCATTCGGCTAGCACCCTGCGGCTGATCGCCAAATGTGACAACTGTTTTTCCAGCGGTCCCTACCGACTGTACCAACTGCACAAAGCCGGAATCTGCTGCATCCTTGCGAGTTGCTGAATACGTTTCTTCGCGGCAGCCATACCGAGCGCTGGAGAATAGCCGAAGTTGTGGTCGATGGTGGCGAGTGCGGCCTGAATATCGGGCAGTGAGACGACAGTCCGCCCATCGCGTGCAGCGCGCATGCGAGCCACCCACAACGTGGCGGGATACATCAATGCCAGACTTCGAAATCCATCAATAAACGGCATGTCGTAGAACGCGCGACCGCAAAAATGCAGGCCCTGCAGTTTCACTCGAAAATAACGCACGAACAGTTCATCGAATTCTGCGTTCCGTCCGCCAAACTCCTTTTCCAGTTGCGAAAATGCCGGCATGGCCGCAGAAGTGTTCGCAGCAGATTCCGGAGATTTCGCCGAACGGCGCGAAAACGCAACACGTACCGAAATCGGATCGGCCATTGCCGGAACATGCCCACGCCCCAATGCGAAACGGACGCCATCGCTCAGCAATCGCATACGTCCCATGAAACCGCCGCGAGCCGTCATGTCAGTGTCGTGTCGCAGGAGCTGAGCCACCAGCTGCCGAAACAGTGTTCTTCCAATTCCGGTCGGCTCAACCAACGGCAAATCATCGTCCGGCTGCGCGCGAACCGAAGCTTCGTGCAGGAGTGGCAGCAGATGCCCCAACTGCTCAACATTGATCGCGTCCCGTGGAGTTTTTTCAAGCAGCTCGATCCATGTCAGAACTCGGAGCAGCCTGGTAGCAAAATTCGCTTTTCCGATTGCCAGTCCACGTTCCACGAACGCCAGCAGCAGCAGGACATCGGGCCAGGACATTGGCTGACCAGCGAACAGCTGTGGTGCGTCCGGTGCCTGGTAGTTCGACGGGACAATTTCTCCCGCCAGCTCTTCCAGCGTCTGCCGCTGCTGAGCCACGGGTTCCCCCAGATTCTGCACTACCGAAGGGCAACTGAACCGCAGGCTCACCGTGACCGAATTTCCCGAAGGATGCACGGCGTACGGATAGGCTCGACACGCCAGTGGTTTCGCCGCTTCACCAAACTTTGAATGAATGCGACACAGGCCACGTTCATCCAGAAACACGCACGCGCCGTCAGCCTGGTGATTGAGTCGAAAGTCCGTGCCGTGCGCGACGATCAATGGCTGATCGTCCGCGATTCCGTCCGCAGACGTCCATTTCTGCCTGTCGATCCGCTTCTTTTCTTCGGCTGTGATGACGATCTGATGCTCCCGGCAGCAGCCACCGCAATTGTGACAGCTCCAGTTCTGCAGAATCGGCAGGATAACGCCCGGACGAGCCATGATGCCTCAATCCGCCGGAGTTCCAAGTTGCACGACCTGGATATTCTTCGCTTCATCGGCATCAACGTAGTCGCTGTGGCAGTTGCCTTTGCCGTCATCGGCACCGACCGATTTCTTTGTCTTGCTGGCCAGTCGATGAATTTCATCCGGCGACAAGACGCCGCGTTTCTCCAGAATCTCCTGCTGCTCGGCTGTCAATGCGGCGGTGACTCTGGCCTTTTCCCATTCGAATTCTTTCGCCTTGCCGCTGGCAAATTCCTGAATTTCCTTGCTGATTCGGACGCTGCACCAGTCATGACCGCACATCGCACAGAAGTCGGTATCAACGTCCAGATCTTCATCGTGATACGCACGAGCCGTATCGGGGTCGAAGCTCAGGTCAAAATGCTTCTGCCAGTTGAGCGCCGCGCGGGCTTTGGTAAGTTCATCATCGCGATCGCGCGTCCCTGGAATTCCCAGTGCCACGTCGGCTGCGTGTGCCGCGATTTTGTAGGCTACGCAACCCTGCTTGACGTCGTCTTTCTTCGGCAGGCCCAGATGTTCCTTCGGCGTCACGTAGCACAGCATGCTGGCTCCATGCCACGCGGCATTTGTGGCACCGATGCAGCTGGTGATATGGTCGTAGCCCGGAAACATGTCCGTCACCAGCGGCCCAAGCACGTAAAATGGTGCCCCGTGACACAGCGTTCGCTGCAGCTTCATATTGAATTCGATCTGATCGAGCGGCACATGCCCCGGTCCTTCGACCATGACCTGCACACCTTTTCGCCACGCGCGTTCGGTCAGTTCTCCCAGCGTAGACAGTTCCGCTAATTGTGCCACATCGGTTGCATCGGCAAGTCCACCCGGACGCAGTCCGTCGCCGATACTGAACGTCACATCATGCCGACGCATGACGTCACAGATGTCTTCCCAATGCGAATACATCAGGTTCTGTTTGTCATGATGAATCATCCACTTTGCCAGTAGCGAGCCACCACGGCTGACGATGCCGATCAGGCGATCGCGCACGTATTGCAGATGTTCGTGCAGGACGCCCGCATGAATTGTGAAATAGTCAACCCCCTGACGCGCCTGATGCTCCAGTGTCTCAAGCACCATTTCCATGGTCAGGCTTTCAATCCGCCGACCGATGATCATTGAATAGATGGGGACCGTGCCAATCGGAACGGTACTGTTCCGCACGATGGCATCGCGACACGCATCCAGATCGCCGCCGGTGGAAAGATCCATCACCGTATCCGCGCCCCAGCGTTCAGCCCACTGAAGTTTTTCAACCTCCTCATCAGTCCCCGATGAGACCGGTGATGCCCCCATGTTGGCGTTGATCTTGGTTCGCGACGCACGGCCAATGCACATCGGTTCCAGTTGATACTTAAGATGCTGCTTGTTGGCCGGGATCACCATACGCCCGGCGGCGACTTCGTCCCGGATCTGTTCCGCCGTCAAGTGCTGTTCTCGTTCGGACACACGGTACATTTCTGGTGTTGTCATGCCCAGTCGAGCGAACTCAAGCTGCGTACATGCTTCAAAGCCCGCCGGAGCCTGCCAAGCGTCGGCATGCTCATAGTTGTCTTCGAAGCCTGCCCGCAACGTCCAGTCGGCGGGCATAAAATCCCATGCCGTTTTGTTCGAAGGGACCGGCATTCCGGGCGTGTCCGGAGACGAATACGTCAATGCGCCCCGCCTTCCTGCGGCGATTTTCGGCGCGCGGGCGAAACTGCCAGGCGTGGTGCCAGCGTGGCTGCTGCTGGGGTCTGATGCCACGATTTTTGGCAGAAACTCAGCAATTCGTTCGACGTGATTCAGGCTCATCAATTCTTCCCTGGGCGTAACTCTTGGGCTCAATGCCATGCACAAAGTGTGCGGTTTGCACACACAATCGAATCGTACTCGTCAGCCAGCATTTTGCAACGAGTTGTTGCAGATGTGTCAGGTTTTCGGTGCGATGGCGAAATAATCCCACGTAGGATGGACATTCATGTCCGTCGCATGGCCAAGAAACACTGCCGAAGCGAAGTTTACTGTGCCGTGACAGCCGCTCGACAATGCGGCGGTGTCTGGCGAGTTTCTCGGACATGAATGTCCAAGGTACAGGAATCGCATTCCTGGTGACCTACATGAAACTGCGCCATCGACTTCGCGGAGAGACGACAATCAAGCGACGTCTGACTACAATGATGCCGTCCATCGCGATTCCCCCGCAGTTGATCTTGGTCTCCCGCACACACACTTGGGCACTGCTGTCCTAATCGCTTAACGGCAAGCCGCAGGCGTCGTTGACAGGTTTCGCCTGCGCCTGCGGCTCGCCGTTAAACGAAAATGCCGACCCAAGAGTATAAAACGACAATCCACCTGCCACGCAAAGTACAACCGATGAAACTTTCCTCGCGACTCGTCCTGCTCCTTGTCCCATCAATCCTGATCCTGAGGTCTGGCGCGGTCTGCTTCGCTGACGAGGCGCTCACCAGCCTGAGCGAAGCGGAAAAACGCGGCGGCTGGAAACTGTTGTTCGACGGCAAAACTACCAACGGCTGGCGGAACTATCGTGCGGACAAAATGAGCGACGGCTGGGCCGTGAAGGACGGTGTGCTCGACCGCGTCAGCAAGGCAGCTGGTGATATTGTCACCACGGACGAGTACGAAAACTTTGAACTGTCGCTGGAATACCGGATCTCCAAAGGCGGCAACAGCGGCATCATGTTTCATGTGACCGAAGATCAGCCACAGCCCTGGCATAGCGGACCAGAGGTCCAGATTCAGGACAATGTGGATGGCCGCGATCCGCAAGAATCCGGCTGGTTATATCAACTCTACAAACCCGTCAAACCTGCCTGGGCGACGCAATTTGAAAACCAGGTCGGATTCAAAGGCAGTGACATGGACGATGCCACTCGTCCGGTCGGGGAATGGAACCTCGTCTACCTGCGAATCTCGCCTCGACAATGTGAAGTCGCGATCAATGGCGTCAGCTATTTCTACTTCATGAAAGGAGACGACGAATGGAATCAGCGAGTTGCCGCCAGCAAATTTGCCGCCTTTCCTCAGTTCGGCAAGGCCACGAAAGGGCACATCTGTTTGCAGGACCATGGCAATCCGGTGTCATTTCGGAATATCAAAATTCGAGTGCTGTCTAAAGATGGCGGAGTCGCCGATCCGGTGGATGGCCAGTTGCCTCTGAAGGGTGTCGTCGCGTTTCCTGATTTGACATGGGAAGGTTTTGAAGGTGCTGATGAAAACGGCAGACTCACGACTCTCAGGCCGCTTGTATTGACTCATGCAGGCGATGGCAGCAACCGCAACTTTGTGGCCACGCAGCGAGGTACGATCTACGTCTTCCCGAACGATCCGCACGCTCAGTTGGCGACATTGTTCATGGATATCCGTGATCGGGTCCAGGACTTTGCCAAGGACAATGAAGAGGGCCTGCTGGGGTTCGCATTTCATCCCGACTACAAAGAGAACGGCCAGTTTTATGTGTACTACAGTTCGTCGGCGGAACCACGCACGTCGATCGTGTCGCGTTTCAACGTTTCGGCAAACGATCCGAATCGAGCTGACCCGGCCAGCGAACAGATCGTCATGAAAATTCCTCAGCCGTTTTCAAACCACAACGGTGGTTCGATTGCGTTCGGGCACGACGGCTACCTCTACATTGCACTCGGCGACGGCGGAGGCCGCAACGATCCGCTGGGTCATGGCCAGAACCTGAAAACATGGATGGGCTCTCTGCTTCGCATTGACGTTGATCACCATCAGGACGATAAGAACTACGCCATTCCGGCGGACAACCCGTTCCTGCAGCGGGAGGGTGCTCAGCCCGAAATCTACGCTTACGGTTTTCGTAATATCTGGCGACTGAGCGTCGATCGAAAGACAGGTGAACTTTGGGCCGCTGACGTCGGGCAGGATTTCTGGGAGGAAATCAACATTGTGAAACCGGGCGGCAACTACGGCTGGAGCATTCGCGAGGCATCGTATCTCTTCAACAACAAATCATTCGAACCGGCTGATCCACCGCTCGCACCAATCTGGGAATACGACCATCAGCTTGGCAAGTCGATCACTGGTGGATTCGTCTACCGCGGCTCGCGGCTGCCCGAGCTGGACGGCTTGTACTTGTACGCCGACTTCATCAGCGGCAAGATCTGGGCTCTGAAGTATGACGAGGCCAGCAGCAAGGTCACCAGCAACATGGGCATTGCCACCACCGGATTTCCGGTACTTGCGTTCGGAGAGGACGAAGCCGGTGATGTGTATTACATGCTCGAAACTGTTGACGGAAAAGGGATCTATCGGTTTGATCGTGAGTCGAACAAATAGACACGAATGGAATGCTTACGTTGACGTAGGGTGGGACAAGCGACAGCGCCGGCCCACCATTTGTCCGATGTGGTGGGCCTGCGCTCCGCTGGTCCCACCCTACGAATTCACAATCTGGCCAGCCGTGACCGTATCGCTCACATCCTTGACACGAACTCACAAAAAACACACCCACGCAAGACGGATGGGGTCTTGTGCCGTGCTGAAACGAGGCGTGTTTAGCCATCCATCTGATTCACCATCCGCACGAGGCGGATGAGGTCTCGAGGATGTAGGCCGGGCCAAGCGCAGCGCCGTTCCGGCAGGTCGGCCAATTGCCGGAACTGCGCTCCGCTTGGTCCGGCGTACCACAAAATCAAGTCTTGACCGAGCACTAGAAATTGAACGCCTCTCCCATGCATAAAATCGCATTGACAACGATCGCGACGAGTGCCACCGCAGCGAAAATTCCACTCTGGAATTTGAGGCTGCGATTGCGGAGCCGGAACATAGCAACGACACTCGTGACAAGCACAAGTCCCCAGGCCAGCACAAACAAACCTAACACGTCTTCAGGCCACAACCACGGACGCACGCCCGTCCAGTTTCGCCGCACATGAGACTCCACCGACCGCGAATACAGATATGACACGGAGTTGAATGTGACCAAAGCGATGGCTGCTGCTGAAAGTGAAACGGTAGTCAAAATCGAACGAAGTCTGACTTGAAATGAACGGGTGCGTTTTTCGGTATTCGGATCGTTGGGAGGATTCATTTCATTACCGATCAACAGCGGTCATGCATGAGAGAATTGGCGAGCCGCATGCGTCAGCTTGCCGGTAGAAAAACGAGGTACCGGAGGGCTCACGCCGCTCCGCTCGCCGGACTCATTGCCTACCGCGCGGAGTGTATTTTGAATTCGCTTCTTGTCCAGGAGTCTGATTCGATATCTCGAACGCCGAACACTTCAGGCTAGCAGTGGATTTGCAACATTTTACACCTTCAAGTGTCAACAATTTCGTTATTCTCACTCGGTCCGGAAGTCCTTTCCACAGCTCCAATTCATCATACCAAAATCCGTATGAGTTTGGTCCATATACATCATCCGCGTCAGCGTATGTCAGGACTAGATATCTGCGGCTGAAGCCACCAATTTCTGACTTTCGCCATTTCTGTTCGTCAATCGATACGAGCTTGTTGATGCAGTCGCAAAATTCTTTGAAGTTCTTTTTCCCAGCGCGTCCCTTTACGTGGCGCGTCTTTCCCTGCAGGTCAACGACGTGGTTACGCACGTAAAACTTGAATTCCACGAATGACGGCCCTGTACTGTCAACAAAGAGCAGGTCGATTCGATGCCATTCGGTGTCACATCCAACCTCTGGATGCTTTTGAAGCATCCTGCGAACGAATATGTACCGAAAGACGCTTTCATTGAAATGCGAGAGAGGTACGCGCTTCAGTTCTTCAGCAAAGTCGATCCAGGCTTCGCGAAGCACTCCACAAAAGTCGATCTGATTCATGTCGGGCAGGCAACACTCTTCCACAATCAATTCCCACAGACAGAACTCCAGATTTCCGCAGAATTGCGGAGCCATGCTTCAGTGCGAATCCGTCTGTGTATTTCATGACCATTTTGCAAGAGACGATTGCGAGTCAACAGAGGATAAATGGCCGGTATTCTTGTGGCGAACACAATAACGCGCGGGGTTGAGGATGGCACATTCGATTAACCGCGTGGGCAACGCCCCTCGCTTTTTATTTCAAATTTCAAATTTCAAATTTCAAATCGACCAATCGCGGCACGCTGGGCACGCGGTTAAGCGAGCCGGGTTGCGTGGAGTTGGACAAACGAATGGGGTCAACCGAATGAAGCCAGAGCGCACGAGCAAGCAACTTGACGTGTCTCAATCGCAGGATAGTAAAAATGTGTGGCGAAGTCAGTAGGGTGGGACAAGCGACAGCGCCGGCCCACCATTTAGCCGATCTGGTGGGCCTGCGCTCCGCTGGTCCCACCCTACGAATTCACGTACTGGCCCGCCGTGACCGGATCGCTCACATCCTTGACACGAACTCACCGGGAAACTACACGCACAATCCGAGCGATGATGTCTGTGATCGGTTCATGAATGAAAGAGTTTTCATGCTGCGATGCATTTTGATTGTGGGATTTGTGCTGTTTGGCTTTGCGGTCGCCGCGGCTCAGCCGAAGGTTTATAGGGATCGTGTGGAGCCGCAATGGTTTTCGAATGACCAGAAATTCTGGTATCGCGTGGACCAGAAAGACGGGGGCAGAGAGTTCGTCGTCGTGGATGCCATGGCTGGGTCGCGTTCGGCGGCGTTTGACCATGCTGTCGTCGCGACGAAACTGACGGAGTTGCTGGAGAAGCCGGTTTCGGCCATCGCCTTGCCGATTGACAAGCTGGAGTTTTCACAGGACTCAGCGTTCGTCGTGTTGTCCGGACGTGAGGGGCGATTTCAGCTTGATCCGACGAGCGGAGAGCTGACGCGAGTGGAGGCAACGACAACTGGAGGTGGCACGCAGTTGGAGCTGCCTGCGGAACCGTCCAAAGATTCCACCGACGAAACGGAGATCGTCGTCAGCAACAATCTGCCGACCGTAGTTTCTTTGTTCTGGGTGGATGCAAATCGAAATCAGCGAGGCTACGGCACGATCGAACCTGGACAGACTCATCGGCAACACACATTTGGCGGACATGTCTGGTTGTTCAAACATGCGAACGGTGACGAGATTGGCAGCATTCGGGCCGTTTCGGGCGGGATGAATGTGACTCTGGACGACAAATCGATCGCCAATGTTCGCAGGAGTGATGCTCCGAGACGGCGTAGGCGACGCGAGTCCGCCGACGCCATTCCAGTATCAAAGTCGCCGGATGGTCTGACTGAAGCCTTCGTCCGGGATCAGAATCTGTGGCTGCGGACTTTGTCGGACAATACCGAAACGCCGCTCACGACAGACGCCGATGCGACGCACACCATGCGTCGCGACGCATCTCGCGAACGCGCGATCGGTATGGCGTATGACAAGCCCGATTATCCGGACAACGTGCCCGATGTTGTGTGGTCTCCGGATTCACGCACGCTGCTGGCTTTTCAGACCACGACCGTAGACGAGAGACGTGTTTACTACGTCGAATCGTCGCCTTCCGATCAGGTTCAGCCGAAGCTGCAATCGTATCCGTATCTGAAACCGGGCGACGCGATTCCGGTCTCAAAGCCCCGGTTGTTTGACGTCACGAGTGGAAAGGAAATCCCGATTGCGAACGACCTGTTTCCCAATCCGTGGTCGCTCGAATTTCAACGCTGGAGCGACGATGGGACACGATTCTGGCTGCTCTACAACGAACGCGGTCATCAGCGCATGCGCGTGCTGGAAGTCACGACCGCGACGGGCGATGTGCGGGCGATCGTCGATGAATCCAGTGACACGTTTATTCACTATTCTTCGGATGGCAAGATGGAACTGAGATGGCTGAAGGATGACAGACTGCTGTGGGCGAGTGAACGAACCGGCTGGAATCATCTTTACCGATATGATACCGCTTCCGGCACACTTCTTAATGCTGTCACTTCCGGTGACTGGAACGTGCGGCGGATTGAACACATTGATGAAGAGTCGGGGCAGGTCTGGTTCTTTGCCGTGGGGCTCAACGCCGGACAGGACCCATATCACGAACATTTTTGTCGAGTCAATCTGGATGGCAGCGGATTCGTCCAGCTCACGAGTGGCGATGGAACGCACGCGATTGAATGGTCACCGGATAAGCGATGGCTGATCGATCGCTATTCCCGCATAGATCTGCCGCCCGTCACGGAACTGCGGTCTGCCGAAGACGGCGCACTGGTATGCAGGCTGGAAGCTGCCGATGCGAGTGAAATCATTGCAGCGCGCGGCGAGTTGCCGGAACGATTCGTGGCCAAGGGGCGAGACGGGACGACCGATATCTGGGGGATTATTCATCGTCCGAAAGATTTTGATCCGTCACGGTCATATGCTGTGATTGAGTACATCTATGCCGGGCCGCACGATCATCATGTTCCGAAAGAGTTTCGTGCGAGTTTCGGGCATCAGCACGCGATTGCAGATCGGGGTTTTATCGTCGTGCAGATCGATGGGATGGGAACGGCATGGCGTTCCAAAGCCTTTCATGACGTGTGTTTCAAGAACCTGAAAGACGCCGGATTTCCGGATCGCATTGCGTGGATGAAGGCCGCGAAAGAAAAAATCCCGCAGATGGATCTGACTCGGGTCGGCATTTACGGCGGTTCGGCGGGCGGTCAGAACGCGATGGGAGCCTTAGTGTGGCACGGTGACTTTTACAAAGTCGCCGTCGCTGACTGTGGCTGTCACGACAACCGTATGGACAAAATCTGGTGGAACGAACAATGGATGGGCGTCCCGGAAGGAGACGTCTACGCAGACAATTCCAACATGGAACACGCCGGGCAACTTCAGGGACACCTCATGCTGGTCGTTGGCGAACTGGATCGCAACGTCGATCCGGCGACGACGATGCAGGTTGCAAAACGCCTGGTGGATGCCGGAAAAGAATTCGACCTCGTCGTCGTCCCCGGTGCCGGTCACGGATCCTGTGAAACGCCCTGGGGGTCCCGTCGTCGGCTGAAATTCTTCGAGACACATCTTGGCACACTGCCGTGATCAATCCGCCGTACTTCTTCTTAAAGGTTCGTAGAACCGTTTAGAGTCTTAGGACCGGCGCAGAAATAACTGTCGTCTTCCGGACGTGGAGCACGTTTTTAACGTGCTCGGCACGATGGAATCGTGCCCCACTTATTTCTGTCTCAGTCCTTACGTTGTTTGATGCGCGCACCGTCGCCTCATTGTTGCTCGTGTCTCCGACGCGAGTATCCCCGCCAGGGAGTGACGGGCAAAAATGCGTTGCGGGCAAAGCCCGCGTTAAGAGAAAACGGGCCTGATATCGGTTGCATGAGAACGCGCTGGTCCGCGAAGGCATGGAAGTCGGAGCGATCGGAGTCTCCCGCGCCAAAGGCCCAGCCATTCAGATAGCCTGGGCCAAAGCGATTAGCGTCGGCCCAGGAAATAGCTATCAAAACGACTGGACCTTTGGTCCGGAATCGCAGGTCAGCGTTCGCGCCGCCATTTTTGGCATGCTCGATTGGATGACTTCAATTGGCTGGAATTCTGCCGGAAGTTTCAATTACGACGACGCATCTCGAATAAAGAACATCCGGGTAGACTCCGGTGATAATTCGCGGCCCTTCTCTTTCTGCGCCTGCTCGTGACGTTGGTTGCGAGGATGGGGAGTGACCGAGCATTTTGTCCGTCACCGTCGTTCGGGAATTCGGCTCAGGAAAAGACCCAGCCAGGTGGAGACAATAATCATCAGAGTGGCATTGCTGCACACGGCCATCGTTTTTAAATTGTGTTGCTTTACGAGATCAGCAGTCATCCGGAGTTCGTCAGTCTCAGCGGGCACGACTCCGGGATTTTGCTCGACAGCCGCGACGTGTTGCGCCTCGTATCGATCCAGCAGCGGAATGTACTGCAGCATTTTCACATTGGCCCAGATGCAGACGCAGGCCACAGCCACTGTCCATGCGATGGCGAGCCGACGATGCTGCCGATTCTTTGCGAGTGTCGCCATGATCACGGGAATCGCCAGTCCTGGCAGCAACATTGCTGAATAGACGGCAATCTCCCAGAATCCGGGCCTTCGAACAGACAGCCAGAAGCAAATGCCCATCATGGCAACGCCTGCGGCAACGCATCCGCCCACGAGGCTTGCCTGGATCTTCTCCGAACGGTTCAGTGCCAGTCGCCCAAAACTACTGGTCATCAGCACAAGTTCGAACAGTGCTGACGAGCACCAACTCATCCAGACGAACATCAGATAACCGAGAGTCAGCGGCAACGCCAGTGGTTCCAGCACCGGGACGGACTTCATGAGTCCCTGCAGCAGGTTCTGACCAACGGGGATTCCGATCATCAGTGCGAGCTGCACTTTCGGCGGGAAGCGTCCGATCCAGAGAAAGAAACTGAGCATCCAGCGATAGATGAAGAATCGCGCCTTCATCGCTTCGATGATGCCTTGGCGCGCCCATTCAAAATTCGGCTCCAGCCGCAGTGCTTCGCGAAAATGCTCCATGGCTGGCAACGGTTGACGGGCATGCAGCTGCCGCCAACCTTCATTGGCGTGACTGAAAGCATTCTCCGGGTTCCTGCGGAGTTCCTCCTGAATCGTCTGCCCGGCTTCATCGCGTCGACCAAGTTTCGTCAGGGCGATCGCTCGGAAATTACTGCAACCGGCATGTTCAGCGTCGTGGGCCAGTCCGGTTTCTGCCGCCTTGAGGCAGGCTTGCCAGAGTTGCTCCGCTGCTTCGATACCCGCCAGGACCGCGAAGTAATCCGCATCCGTCGGTTCCAGACGCAGCGCCTCGTTGATGGCATGACGGGCTTCGATCATCCGGTTCCGGAACCGCATCACCTGAGCCAGAGCATAGTGCGTGAAGGCGTTATCCGGGGCGGCGACAATCGCCTGCCGTGCTTCGTCGGTGGCGGCGTCCCATGCTTTACGATCAGACAGGCACAGTGCAAGGAGTGCATGAGCCGTCGCATCGCCTGAGTCCTGTGCGAGTGACATTCGCAACTGTTCTTCGGCAAGGGCATGTTTGCCCTGCTGCATCAACATTTGTGCGCGCAGGATCAAGTGGGCTGTTGTCATCGGCTGAGCTTCAGATAGCGAAGGATGTCGTCGTACTGCCCGCCCTGGTTCGAATACAGGGCATAGTTGCGGGCTGAGCTGAACCAGTCGCGGGTCGATGGCTGCACCTGCTTGACAGCCGCGAGCAGATCCCGGGTCGTGATGGGCTGCGGGCGACCGGTCTTGAGTGCTTCGCTGAGTTTCGCTTCGATGCAGACATCGACGACAGCCTTCAGGTCCGCTCCAGAACAATCTTCGGTCTTCTTCGCGATGGCGTCATGATCGATCTGATCAACCGGCTTTCGTTGCAGCAGCAGCCGCAGGATCTCGGCCCGGCCTTCACGGTCAGGCGGCGGCACAAAAATGATCCGGTCAAATCGGCCCGGCCTGCGGAACGCCGGGTCCAGATGCCATGGCGCGTTTGTGGCGGCCAGAATCAGCACGCCGTCGTTCGACGAAGCCACACTGTCTGTTTCTGTCAGGAACTGATTGATCAGATGGCGACCCGCACTTGTTTTCATGTCGGAACGCGATGCGGCCAGAGCATCCACCTCATCAAAGAACATCACGCAGGGCTTGTTCCCGCGCGCGGACTGAAACAGTGCGTGAAGCGCTTTCTCGCTGTTCCCCATCCACATATCCAGCACGTCGTGAATTCCGATGTTCAGAAACCCCGCGCTGATCTCGCCAGCTGTTGCTCGCGCCAGATGTGTCTTGCCGCATCCCGGCGGACCGTACATGAGGATCCCACCTCCGACAGCCTTGCCGTACGCTGCGAACATCTCGGGATGCTGCATCGGATAGATGACCTTCATGCGAATCTCTTCTTTGAGGTTCGCCATTCCTCCGACGTCGCTGAATTTGATTTTCGGGCGTTCAAATTCCGCCCGCGTCGGAGCCGTGGATTCATTGTCCCCTTCCCAGCTTTCCCGGATTCTGCCATCTGAGACGCTGGACGACGCTTCCGAACCAATCCCCAGCCGCGCCTCGAGTTCGGGATCTTTCAGCGATGGATCAGCCGAAATTGCTGACCGGTATTCCGTCACGGCGAACTCCGCATCGCCGCGCTGTATCTGGAGTCGGGAATGCAGGAGATGGGCTGCCGCCGGAGTATCGCGTTTTGCGACAAGGTCTTCGACAATGACCAGGGCCGGTGAATATTTTCCCTGCTGAAAAAAACAGTGTGCGAGGTCCAGCCTCAAACCCGCATCTTCGGACTTCGATTCTACCAGCCGCCGGAACTCAGCTTCCGCTTCCTCCGCGCGACCGGAATGCATCAGTGTGTTCGCTAGTAGCCGACGAAGCGTATGGTTTTCAGGGGAACTTCTCAGTGCTTCCCGGAGTGAGTTGATCGTCGAATCGTCAGCCATAGTCCGCTCAGAGCTATCAGAGTGTTGAGGAGAGTGCGGATAGTTTGCCTGATCTCCACAGCTGAGTCAATCGTCCGTTGTCGGTGTTGCCTGACGTCGTGAAGTTGCCGAATGGTCTGAGTCAGGATACTCTTTTTTTGGTGAAATGCATCGAATCGCAACCAGAATGAATTAACTCCACCACACTCCGGATTCACTTGTCTTCGGCATCGACGGCGGTGGCACGCAGACGGTTGCATGGCTGTTCCATCGCGTCTGATGCGAGCCGACGGAGCGGCTCGCCTACGTAGGTCCTCCGCTCCGTCGATGGACATCTGTCGCGGTGCCAGAATGTTCTCACGAAAACAAAAATCTTAAGGCACGAAGAGGGATCAGTGATTTTCGATTCGATACAGATGCGTCGTGGATCTCAGAAACAGCGATTTCCCGGCGACCGCAGGTGAGGCCATAAAGTTGGCATCCAGCGAATTCTTTGCCAACTCTTTGAATTTGTCACCTGCCTGCAGCACAGTACACGTGCCGTTCTCGCCGCAGAAGTACAGGTGTCCTTCCGATTCCAGCGGGGATGCTGAGTAGTCGCCGGACAAACGGTCAAACCAGACGTCTTCGCCCGTTGCAGAATCCACACAGCGGACAATGCCTTTGTCGCTGACAAAGTACAGGCGATGGTCGTGCAGCAACAGCGACGGCTTTTGAGGAATTTGCTTATCGGCTTTCCACGCAACATGCGTTTCTGAAATGTCACCTTCTCCATCAAGACGCACGGCAACCAGTCGGGACTGCATGTAACTTGTGGCAATGTACACCGTATCGCCGGAAGCGACGGGACGCGGGACGGTTGAGAAGCCCAGCTGACCATAGGACGCCTTCCAGACTTCGCTGCCCGTATCGGCATCATAGGCATAGACCCAATTGGCCGCAGGCGAGATTACCAGGGCGCGCCCCTTTACGGAGACAATCAGCGGTGTTCCATAAGCCTTCCGGAGTTCCGGAGTTTCGTCCATCGTGCCGGATCGCGAAGTCTGCCACGCGACTTCGCCGCTGGCTCCATCAATTGCCGCGATGAACTGCTGGTCGGTTCCGTCAAAATGAATAATGACCTTGTCGTGCCAGACAATCGGAGAACTGCCCGGCCCGTTCTGATGGTCAATTTTGAGTTTGTCATTTCTCCACAGCACGGTGCCGTTTGTCCGATCGATCGCGGCGGTGCCGTAGGTTCCGAAATGGCAAAAAATCCTGTCGCCAGCGATGACGGGAGTCGGTGACGCATAGCTGTTCAGAGAATGCTTTGGTTCTGGTTCTCCGACTTCGAACAGGTCAATCGCTCGTTCAATCGCCCCCGTTTCGCGATTGATGCAGATGGCCTGGAGCGTCAGTGTGCCCGCGACTTTCAGCCCGTCCGAATTCTTCAGCTTTGCCAGCCGCTCTTTTTGCTGTTCCGCTGTGAGTTCTTTTGTGATGGCGGTCGTCAGCCAGATCTGACTACCGGAGATGACCGGTGAAGAGTGACCTTCACCAGGAGTCGCGGTTTTCCAGACGATATTTTCCGTCTCACTCCATGTGATCGGCAATCCCGTCGCTGCCGAGTGACCCTGCCCTTCCGGCCCGCGAAACTGAGTCCATTCGTCCTGCGCAATCGCAGGACAACTGCCGTGGAGGCACTGAGCAGTTATCAGAACACACACAAATCGCAAAACGAACGACATGAGAAACTCCTCAATCCCAATTGACTCCAAACCGTTACCTGAGTGCATTGGCCTGACGGAGTCGCTCGAATTGTTATCTGAAGAAGCGAACGCAGTGCCTCATCAACATGTCCAATCACTTTGTCACAGCTCCCATATGGAGGGCGACCTGATGGCCGACTCGAATGACAAACGAAATTCGATCTGGATAGACCAACCGAGCGTCAGCCACGGCTTGTCCAAACGAATCTGAGACGAAATAGTCGCCGGATTCCGGTTCGATCGCCACGAACTTGTTGTGATTTTCCGCTTCCAGCTTTGCCTGCAATCGTTCGGCGTAGATCGCCTTTGCGCGAATGGCAGTACTTTGCGTTTGTTCCGAAATCATCAATTGCTCCTCGTTTGTTTTTTCGTTTGCTGCTGCCTTAATCCATGGGCTGCGTTGATCGTAATATGAAACTCACAGCACTTGCCCATTTGTATTGGTTGTGTTCGAGTGCTGACGCATTCCAGCTCACCACAGGATAACGGATAACCGTTGATCCAGTGGATGCGGATTTTCCGTTCATGGTATCCCTGTCAAGGCTCGTGACGACGGAGCGAGACGACAACATTGGGCGGCAACACCGGCCTTTAATCATTCAGCCCCCCACGTACCGTCCCAGCGGACGAAGCCTTCGATGGCTTCATACTCAGCCAGCCCGAGCTGGTCGTATTTGCGAGCGGTGTCGGTATTGCGGGATTCGGCACGTTGCCAGAATTCCCGCATGTCGGCACCCGGAAACAATGCGCGGTCTTTCTGAGATTCGTGCTTGAAGATCGCGTTTCGCTTTTGTTTGACTTCCTGGGGACTGAGCGGGACCGCCATTTCAATCTGATGCACGGGCCATTCCTGCCATGCACCTCGGTACAGCCAGACTTCGCTTTCCTGATACCACTCATCGTGACGGCATTCATCGCAGGCCAGCATGATGGCCTTCAGGCAGGTGCGGTGAGTTCCATGCGGGTCTGACAGATCGCCTGCCGCATAGATCTGATGCGGTCGCAATTCGCGCATCAGATCGACCAGAATCCGGATGTCGTCCGGCCCGAGCTGGCTCTTCTTTATTCTGCCCGTTTCATAAAACGGCATATCCAGAAAATGCAGCTTGTCATTGGGAACGCCGGAGCAGCGAGCACCGGCGCGCGCTTCTCCACGACGGATGAGTCCCTTGATCTGCTGAACCTCTTTGCTGTCAACCTGTCCGGCCTGTTTCTTTTTCAGAAATTCTTCAACGTGATCTTCGAGGTTTCGGATTCGATCCGAAAGCAGTCCAAAAGCCGCACAATAATCTGAGACAAATTCTGTGAACCGGATGGCATCGTCATCGAAGACGGCGATGTTGCCGGACGTCTGATAAGCAATGTGGATGTCATGCCCCTGAGCCGCCAGGCGAATGAGCGTGCCGCCCATCGAAATCACGTCGTCATCCGGATGCGGCGAGAAACACAGAATGCGTTTCGGAAAGATATGATCAAACGGTTGAGGCCGATCTCCAGGGCGTTTCTTGTGTGCCGGCTTACCGGCGGGCCAGCCAATGATCGTGCTTTGCAGATGACGAAACACGGTCAGATTGATTTCATAGGCTGAACCGTGCTCGGCGAGCAGATCCTGCAAACCTTCTTCGTTGTAGTCCGAATCCGTGAGTTTCAGAATCGACTTGCTCATCTTCTCCGACAGCCAGATCACAGCGCGGCGAATGATGGATGGTTCCCATTGCACGTTGCTCACCAGCCATGGCAGTCGAGTTCGAGTCAGAGCCGCAGACGCGGCTGCATCGAGCAATACGTCCGTGTTGGGATGCCGCTGCAGGAACGTCGCCGGGATCGCGGGTGTCACTTCTCCTTCAACCGTCCGCGCGACAATCACGGATTTGTTTTCGCCAAACGCCAGAATAATGATTCTTTTTGCCTCCAGAATCGTGCCGACGCCCATCGTGATCGCGCGCCGCGGGACGTTTTCTGCGCCGAAGAAATCACTTGCCGCGTCAATTCGCGTGACGCTGTCGAGCGTGATCATGCGCGTGCGGGTGGATCGATCGGAACCGGGTTCGTTGAAGCCGATATGACCAGTCCGACCGATACCCAGCAGTTGAATGTCGATCCCGCCAGATGCAACAATTTTTGCTTCGTAGTCGCGGCAATAGTCGGCGATGTTTTCAACCGGAACCGTGCCATCAGGCACGTGCACATTTTCGAGCCTGATATCAATGTGATTGAAGAGATGTTCCTTCATGAACCGCATGTAGCTTTGAAGGTCTTCCGGCGGCATCGGATAGTATTCGTCGAGATTGAAGGTCACGACGTTGGCAAACGACAGACCTTCCTCCTGATGCATGCGGACTAGTTCGGCATAGATGCTGGTCGGAGTGGACCCCGTCGCCAGACCCAGGACAGCCGACTTTCCCTCCGCCGCGCGACCACGGATCAGCGCCGCAATCTCAGCTGCCACGACACGTGACGCTTCGCGGGAGTTTGCCAGAATCGTACATCGCAGCTTTTCAAGCTGACACAAATCCTGCCGGTGGTTCATAGCAATCGCAATCCGTCTGTATTTTCACGGGAAAAGCCCAAAGATCTCCAAAGTCTAACGGCTTCCAGAGACTTTTCATGCGAACGGGTGGACGTTTTGAAAAACAGGTCTACAACCCCGCCAGTAACTTGACTCTCCGAGTCGAGACCGATTCCCCCGTAACTTGACTCTCTGAGTCGAGAACGATCCCCCAGTAACTTGACTCTCCGAGTCGAGAACGATCCCCTCGTAACTTGACTCTCCGAGTCGAGACCAATTCCCCGTAACTTGACTCTCTGAGTCGAGACCAATCCCCGTACCCTGGACACTCGTGTCCGAGAGATTTGCCAGAAACAGTCCGACTGACGGACGTTGAATCAGCCACAAGCAGCCCTCGCTACGACAGCGAATGCTGGAAATACGACGGACATGAATTTGCATCCTACAGAAAAACGCCTGGAAAAAACGACCATGAAACAGTTTCTCCTCAGTGTTGCGGTAATTTCCTTTCCTGCGCTGCTGGTCGCCGCCGATCGGGCGGAGTGGACACAGTGGCGGGGGCCGGATCGTCTGTGTGCAGTCCCCGCAGGTACCGAATGGCCGGACAAACTTGACGAAGCGACGCTCGTCGAGGCGTACCGAGTGCCGCTGGAACCAAGTTATTCCGGTCCCATCGTGGCTCAGGATCGCGTTTTTGTCACGGAAACTGTCAACAAGGAAAAGGAAGTTGTCCGGGCTCTCGATCGTGATTCCGGAAAAGAACTGTGGCAAGTGGAATGGCCGGGTGCCATGAGTGTTCCGTTCTTTGCGGCTTCCAATGGCAGCTGGATTCGCGCCACACCGACTTATGACGGCGAGAAGCTATACGTGGCAGGGATGCTCGATGTGCTGGTCGCGCTGGATGGAAAGTCCGGCAAAGAGGCGTGGCGAAAAGATTTCCGGGAAGAGTTTGGCACGGTCGGACAGTCGTTTGGTTTCGTGTGTTCGCCATTGATCGACGGCGAATTTCTGTACGTACAGACCTCAGGCGGCCTCGTGAAACTTGATTGCAAGAGCGGGGCGACCGTGTGGCGAGGTCTCAAGGAAGAAGGCGGCATGATGGGAGGCTCGTTTTCGTCTCCGATCATGGCGACAGTCGCGGGGACGAAGCAGCTGGTCGTGCAGACGCGATCAAAACTCTGCGGAGTTGGGTTGGACGCAGGTGAAGAGTTATGGTCGATTGCGATCCCATCCTTCCGCGATATGAACATCCTGACGCCGACCGTCGTTGGTGATCGCGTCTTCACCAGCAGCTATGGCGGCGGAGCCATGATGTTTGAGGTCACTCGCACCGATTCTGGCTTCTCCGTGAAACAATTGTGGAAGAACACGACCGAAGCCTACATGTCGTCCCCCGTGGTGGTCGATGGCAGGATTTATCTGCATCTCCGCAACAAGCGATTCAGCTGCATCGATCCGGACACTGGCGAATCGCTGTGGCGAACGACTCCGTTCGGTGCCTACTGGAGCATGGTCGTCAACGGTTCAAAGCTACTCGCGCTGGATGAAAGTGGAGACCTGCGACTGATTAACGCGAATCCAGCTGAGTTTTCACAGACATCTGAACGGCATGTCAGCGACGCCACCACCTGGGCTCATCTCGCCGTCGCCGATGATCAGGTCTTTGTTCGCGCCCTGGACGCCTTGATCGTGTATCGCTGGAAGCAATGATCGTCGGTGTCGAGATGGCTAAGGACTCGCACAGAAATAACTGTCGTGTTCCGGACGTGGAGCACGTTTTTAACGTGCTCGGCACGATCGAATCGTGCCCCACTGAGTTCTGTCTCAGTCCTGACGGGCGTTCGAGTGACAAGTTCACCATCATCCGATAAGTTGCTGATCGTTCCTCCGCGCACACGTGATTGATCTCTTATGCTTCACGGAACCCGCCATGACGTACGTTCAGTGCAAGCATTGAATCGTTCGCTCACGCCATGGTGAGTTGTGGTGGACGAACTGTGTTGTTCAGAACCCCATTACAAACCACTCTCATCAGGAATCGCTCAATGGACGTTAAATCCGCCATCAAGGAAACTTTCGGTCTCAGCAATATGGTGCTGAATTCGTACGTGGGAGATTTGACCGACGCAGAATTGATGCGCAGACCGGGTCCCGGATGTAACCACGTCGCATGGCAATTGGGTCATCTGATCAGCTCCGAATGCGGCTTGATGAATGGAATTCAGGCTGGTTCCGCCCCGCAGCTTCCGACAGGGTTTGAGCAGAAGCACGCGAAGGAAAACAATGGCAGCGACAATCCCGCCGATTTTCATACGAAGCAGGAGTACACAGATCTCGCGAGCAAAGTGCATGATGCCGTGATCACTTTACTGGATGCTTATCCTGAGGAAAAACTGGACGATCCAAGCCCGGAGCATTTCCGCAGCATGTTTCCGACGATGGGTTCCATGTTCCTGTTGATCGCAACTCATTCAATGATGCACGCCGGACAAATCGTTCCGTTGCGCCGCGAATTGGGAAAACCGGTTGTGATTTAAGCACTAGTGCAGAAGTTTTTTAGTTTAACGGCGAGCCGAAGGCGTAGGCGGAAGCACGCTGGATTCGCCTACGCCTACGGCTCGCCGTTAAACGATTTGTGCCAACTTACTTATGCACCAGTGCTCAGTCGGGATGTTGGCGGCGGAGCGGCGAAAGCAGGCCGACGACGGGATTGACTCCAGTGAACGATTGCGACGACGCGAGTGATCCCGCAGTGTTGCAACTGCGTCTGCCACTCGCTACTTTTCACAGCTAGAGCCGAATCCGGACTATTAATGGAGTGCCCAGATTGATCATCGACTGGGCTGCGGGATGTCAGAAATTTCCTTACGGTCGTCCTTGTACCCAAGGTTGCATTTATGATTCGATTATGCGTTTTTCTTATTGCATTAACGTCTGTCGCGAACTTCACGGCCAGAAACTCCGACGCGGCAGTCATTATCCTGAATGATGTTAACCCTGGTGGGTCGGATCCGGTGGCTTTGGCTGCATTCGCAACAGCCGCGAATTTGTGGACATCGAAATTGATCGATCCCGTCACGAAACGGCTTGACGTGTCGTTTGAGGACCTGGGTCCGGACGTCATTGGTCAGGCCGGTTTGAATTCTATTGTGATGTCTTACTCGCAGATCAAAGACGCTCTCGTTGCTGATGCGAAATCATCGGACGATATCGCGGCAGTCGCCAGCCTTCCCGGCGGTCCGTCCCTGCGGTTTTTCACGAACCTGTCAGATGGCAGTATCGTTTTGGACAGCGATCTCAGCGAAAACAACAAATCACTTTACGTCAATCGAGCTAACCTGAAAGCCCTCGGACTACTGGTCGATGACGGATTCACAGCGGACGCCGCAATTATATTCAACACATTTTTCAAGTTTGACTTCGATCCAGGGGACGGCATCATGGCCGATGCGTTCGATTTCGTCGGCGGTGCCGCTCATGAAATCGGTCATGCGTTAGGATTCGTCAGCGGAGTGGATGCGGTGGATTACTTCACCGGCTTTGGTCCCGGCGACCATTCGGTAGACCTGAATCTTTGGGCGGTTCACAGCGTGCTCGACCTGTATCGCTATTCGGGTGAAAGTATCTTTTTCGGCGGTCCTGAGACACTGGACTTTGTCGCGGGAGGAGCTTCGTATCTCTCGTTGGATGGGGGTGCGACCAGTCTCGGCACTTTTTCAACAGGCTATTTTAATGGCGACGGTTCTCAGGCTAGCCATTGGCAGGATAACCTCGGCTTGGGAATTATGGATCCAACAGGTGATCTTGGCGAAAGTGTCGTCATCAAGGGCCTCGACGTCCGGGCGTTTGACGTGATTGGCTGGGACCTGGCACCCACTGTCGTCCCCGAACCTGCAAGCGCGGCCCTCCTGGCAATCGGCGGAATCGGGCTGATCGCATTTCGCAGGAAGAGATGCATCTTGGCGCGGGCTTCGCCCGCATCCCAACCTCTCAATGTCGCATAAGCGACTTTGCCTCCGTCTCTGGTGCGAGCCGACGGAGCGGCTCGCCTACGTAGGTCAGCCGCTCCGTCGGCGGACATCTGTCGCTGTGCGAGAATCTTCTCACGAAAACAAAACTCTTAACGTTTGCTGAATAGGGCCAAATTCCTGATTGAGCCGAGGCGAAAATTTCCTAAGCTCGCCGAGAGGCGATGAAAGTTGATCGCTGGATCAGATTTGAGCTCACACCACGGCGACTCTGGGTTTGCGCAGAACCCCTTAAAATGGCATCTCACCGAAGTGCTGACGTTGTTTGTAGCGGTCGGTCGATTCCGGCTTGTGCATGTGATCCCGGTGGCGAACTTTTTTGTCTGCGGATTGATGGGCAATCGCTTGAGATCTTCAGCCGCCACCGGCACCTTCGGATCGTCGCGCAGCGCGACGAAATGTCCGGCAAGACCGCCAAGCCACAACTCAACCGCATCAACAAGCCGGTTGGCGCTCATTACGGGATTTTGTTCGGGTACAGCGCCGATGTGATCAAGCAGGTCGTTCCAAGTCGTTCCGGGAGTGAATCAGGAGTGATGGTTGTCAAAATAGAGCATTTGACTTTGACATGGTAAACACTATTCTTATAATGCCGAGAGAGGAAATACGCATGGGCAAATCTAATCAGAATCTCTGCTCAGCAACCAATAGCTCACCCACTTGGGGACTTTGGGATCTGTTCAACTGGAAAATTGTCCCGCAGAGATTCGGCGGCGGGGTATCCTACATCCAGGCGTTCAAAGACGCCTGGGTTCAACGAAACAAACACCTCATCTTCGCTGAAGCGAAAGCCAACATGTTTCCTGCCCCCTTGTTGGCGGGAGTTTGTTGGATCGAAGTTGGTGGCGACCCGACGTTCATTGATAGCTTAGCGTTTGAGGTCCGTTCGTTCGACTGGAGCGGGCCGAACTGGGTCGATCGAAACCTGACAGCGACCAATCACCCGACGAGGACTTCGTTCGGGGCCGTCAGTATGCAGCTCAGAACAGCTGCCGAAACGATTGGCCTCGAACCAGGCACTATGACTCATTCCGATCTGAGTAGACTTGCTGATTGCCTGGAAAAAGATGTCTATAACATTACGATTGTGGCAAGACACCTGCGACAACTCATTGATCACGATGATCTGCAACAGAACCCACCAGCATTGTCCAAAGAGGCAATCCGGTATGCTGGAGCCAGGTACAACCGAGGCATCGGATTGTCCCTGACGCTGATCAGGGAGGACACGAGTTACGGTGATTTCATTCTAAAGCTTTGGCCTCGATTCGAGAACCTTTTAATATGATTTGAAGCAGCGGGAAAAGAGCCATTGGGTGAGCATTCGGTAGCAGGATCAAAGGTCAAAGGTTTACCTGCTCACGTTAATCCCATAGACCTGCTTCTTCAACTTCGCCACGCTCGGTAACTCTGTAGTATTTTTTGGATGTTTCTTTTGGGCGGTAAATAAAAACGAAGATTGGCAGCTGGGGGTTTGCATTGGCAATTGCCAGACTGCGTGCTTTCGCGAACAGATTTCTGCACTTATCACTACAGAAGTCCTGTGTGACCTCGAATTCGAGCTGAATCAAATCTTTGCGACGCAACTCTGTATCGCACGCGATATGATTCAGATTCCACCATTGAGGTTCGGCATGCCGAATCTGCATCGCTCCCGTGAGACCTCTCGCCAGATCTCCGACCATATGCCCGTTGGGCTGGTCCTTGCGCATGCTGTACAACACACAAATCACGCCCTTACCGTGAAGATCCGCTTTTATAGCCGCTGGTTTGCGGCCCGATGGTCGTGGCATTAAGAAATCTCCTGGCAATGTTGTCGTTGAGCTTATTCGAACTCATCCTTACCGCTGGCTGCGTGTATTCTGAAATTCGTATTTGAGGACGCGCGGGTTCGTGGGGAAATCCATTACAGTTCGCCCCATTCCTTGTGCGCCGGATCCAGGGGATTGATAGTTTTCCACTCGGAATCTCGAATTCGCTCTTCCATGTCGTCCATGGAGTGTAACCCAGAACCCCAGAAGCGGGTAACTGGACCATAATGCGAGCCCCAGGCGCTGACGGGGTCCAACACATTACGGAAATTCCGCCCGGTCTCTGCCTTCTGTTTCGAGAACAGTGAATTCTTAAACGTGCCCTGAATTGAGTTGACTGTATCAGAGGGTGACCACAAAAAAGCGACTTTAGCCGTTTGGATTGCATTCCACATACCGGGGGCGTTGAATGTTACAAAGGGGGCTCCCGTCCAGTGACCAATCAGTTGGGCGAGGCCACCACCAAGCGAATGCCCAACCAACGAGATAGAGTGCTGGGGAAACACTTCGCCAGTGCGCTTGAACAGGCGGAGAGCCGCACTGCTGTACTGTGGCAACATGCCGACTAAACTGCCGACGCCGATTTGCAGATCGGCAAGCAGGTCGCCGCCTTTTTGTGGAACCGTCCCCTGAAAGGCAACGACAACTTCATTCAAAGAATCACTCACATAAACGCAGCCCTTGAAGTCGGTGTTCGTCGCACCCCACCTCATGCCTTCAGCAAAAAGCACTGTTACGAAATCCTCCACACCATAACAACCGCTGTTTGACCCATCGCTGCCGATTTTGTAAACACGATTGGCCATCAATGCGTATTGAAGCGTAGTGATCCTGCCCATGCAAAATGACTCCGTTGATTTCAAAGGTTGTCAGGTTGGTCGTCGATCCGAATCGGCAACCATTGCTGCCCGCAAGATGTGTCGGCTTATTCTTAGGCGTTTTAGCGACTCAGCACAGTACGATCCAGCGACAAACGCATGGAACTACGGATAATTAGACCGCGAAGCGGTAGTGTGCGGCACAAGAAGGCGTCTTTATGGTCCAGTCGGGGGAAAGCACGCCTGTGGGCTGACCGCGTGGCGAGATGGAATTCCCGTTTCTTCGCAACACCGCCTTTCAGGTGGTGCCACCCCATTGACCGGATGCAGCCGCAGTGCCTGTGCCGACAGTCCTCTGGTTTTGCAAAGCCCCCGTTTTATGTATGATAGAGGCATGGGTCGTTGTCGATCATCAATCGACATGTGAATTGTTTCTCCATGCTTCTGTGGGTGCTTCATGCCAGTTGCCCGAGTAAAGATGTCGGTTCCCCACGCGGACGACGTGGTTGTCCGACGTATGACAGCGGTAGAACGATTGGGACAACCCTTCGAATTCTGCGTGAGTCTGGAGAGCAAGGCTGTCAGTCTGAAGTTCGAAGATTTTCTCGGCCAGCCTGCAACCGTGCATATCGATTTACCTCGTGGAGGGCAACGACATTACAGCGGCATCGTGACCAGCTTCGGGCAGACGGCGGTCGATGGCGAAACTTACCAGTTTCAGGCAGTGCTGCGGCCATGGTTCTGGTTGTTAACTCGGACTGCCGACTGTCGGATTTTCCAGAATCTCTCCGTGCCGGACATCTTCAAAGCTGTATGTTCCGAGCTTGGGTTCACGGATTACAAGTTGAAACTTTCTGAGACATATTCTCCACGAGAATACTGTGTGCAGTATCGTGAGACAGCGTTTGCATTCCTCAGCCGGTTATTGGAGACGGAAGGAATCTATTACTACTTTTCGCATGAACAGAACAAACATTTGCTCGTGCTGTCGGATGGCGTTGGTTCACATCAGGCACAGCCTGCTTATGAGTCTATCCCGTTTGTCCCTGGGAATAAGCTTGAAGAACAGATTGCAACCTGGAATGTTTCGCTGGAATTACAGACGGGGAAGTATGTTCTGAATGACTTTGACTTTCAGAATCCCAAAGCAGACTTGAATTCAAAGTTGAATGTAGGTCGCAGTCACCCCTACGCAAATTTCGAGATTTACGATTATCCAGGCTGTTATTCCAGCAAGTCCATCGGCAACTCGTACGTTCGAGCCCGAATTGAAGAACGGCAGACGCAATATCAGATTGTCAGAGGTCGGGGGGATGTCCGAGGGCTTGTGACAGGATCTTTCTTCACGCTCACTGATCATCCGAGCTCCGACCAGAACCAGGAATACCTCGTCGTATCGACGATTCACCAGGTTGTGAACTCCGAGAGTCAGGCTGAGTGCAGGCATGCATGTGAATTTGAGGCTATTCCAGGCAATCAGACCTTTCGTCCTCCACGTATCACACCAAAACCACAGATTGCAGGGCCACAAACGGCGATCGTTGCTGGTCAGTCCGGCAGCGAGATCTGGACCGACGCTTTCGGTCGTGTGAAAGTTCAGTTTCACTGGGATCGATTGGGAAAACAGGATGAGAACAGCTCTTGCTGGATCCGCGTGGCACAATCGTGGGCCGGAAAGAAGTGGGGCAGCCAGTTTCTGCCTCGTCTGGGGCAGGAAGTTGTCGTCGAGTTTTTGGAAGGTGATCCGGATCAACCGTTGGTGACGGGGTGCGTCTATAATGCCGATCAGCCGGTACCGTATGCGTTGCCGGGAAACGCCACGCAAAGCGGCGTCAAAACTCACAGCACGAAGGGTGGTGACGAAAAGACTTTCAACGAAATTCGATTCGAAGACAAAAAGGACAGCGAAGAGCTCTATGTTCACGCAGAAAAGGATCTGAACTGCGTGGTTGAGAACAATGAGACACGCAAGGTTGGATTTGACGACAAGAAAGATGGCGATCAGACGATCGAGATTTTCAACAATCAGATCCTGAAGGTCGGCAAAGCGGGTTGCAGCGATGGCAGCCAGACCGAGGAGATCTTTAAAGATCGTACCGTCACACTCAAAACCGGCAACGACACTTTATTGATCGAGACGGGAAATATGTCCGTCACAATGAAGATGGGAAATCAAACCACGGAACTCAAGATGGGCAACCAAACCAATACTCTTAAGATGGGAAATCAAACAACCAAGCTCAGTTTAGGTGCCAGCAAGACTGAGGCTATGCAGGGCATTGAATTGAAGGTCGGTGCGAATAGTATTAAGATTGATCAGATGGGCGTGACAATCAAAGGTATCATGGTGAAAATTGAGGGTACCGCAATGGCGCAGATGAAGGCTCCCATGACGGCCGTGTCTGGCGACGGAATGCTGACTGTGAAGGGCGGCATTACAATGATCAATTAGTCTTGTGGAGAAATAGATGTTCGTAGTTGTAAGAGTCAGGACGGGGGAAGATTTTCAGGAAGTTGGCCGATTGGAATGTGACAAGCCATTGATGATCGGTCGGCTGGAGGAATGTGATGTTGCATTCCCGAACGATTTCGAAATGTCAGGACGGCATCTTTCACTGACGCTGAATTCGGATATGACCTGCGTTTTTTCGGATCCCGGAAGTACAAACGGCACGTTTCTCAACGGGACGCCGGTAACTCAGGGAATCCTTCAGCCGGGAGACATTTTGCGATGTGGAGTCACTGAATTGAGCATCGCCTCTGCTGAGTCGTGTAACCACGGTGGTGCCGCTGGTCACGTTCATCCTCGTGCTTTGACAACTCATCCCGAAACGAATGAAGCCAGCACAATGAAATCGATCGCGACTGCACCTCAGAAAGAGAAAGGATTCACGGGCACGACTGCGCAGGAAATCTATGCCAGATATTCGCTTGAGAAGGAAGTCTCCTTACCACCTGCAGAGGGCGAATTGCCGGCGGACTATGCTGTGCGTTTGATGAAGACCTGTTCTGAAAACGAATGCCTCGTTTTTCTGGCATACGCATTGCCAAAACGATGTGCTGTCTGGTGGCTGACACAGAACATTCGGGCGGCGGAGAGTTTCAAATCCGATGCCGATGCTGCAATGCTTGAGCTCGCAGAAAATTGGGTTCGTAAGCCGACCGATGACTCCCGCAGAGAGGCCATGAAGATGGCTGAGGTTCTCGAGATGGCTAGTCCCGCAGCCTGGGCCGGAGTTGCTGCGTTCTGGTCGCACGGAAGTATGGCCCCGCTCAATGCCCCCGAGGTCCCGGCACCTGATCACCTCACTGGCAAGGCCGTCATTGGCGGAGTGATCCTCGCGACCGTTCTGAAGAACCCAGAGAAGGCACCCGACCGACGTCAGCTATTCACTGAGATTGCGATCAGGATCTCGGCGGGGGAGTTGCCTTGGAGTTAACCTTCAGTGGCGTTAAGCGAGTACTTAGGACTGAGACAGAAATAAGTGGGGCACGATTCCATCGTGCCGGGCACGTTATAAACGTGCCCCACGTCCAAAAGACGACAGTTATTTCTGCGCCGGTCCTTAGAACGGATGGGTGTCTCCAACGATCAGGCATTTTGGGACAACGTTCTCGCGGGGGCACAAGTACGTCAGCGTGAAGAGCACTGAAGGATGCCCCTTAACTCAGGGCGAACTTTCTGCAGGGGTCCACTTCACTGCAACCGAGGCAAAATGGCGAGGCTTTCCGGTCGTCGTGCTGCCACAACCCAGCCCCATACCGGCTGGCTGGCTTCTAACCGAAGAATCTGGATGCTGGAGGCTTCAACAAGGAACCCCGAATCTCCCAACGACTTGTGCAGGTAGGACTCTGAATGGCAGTAGCGACCGTGAGCTTGAAGTGACCAGTCTCGTGTGTCGCCTCCATTGTGTTCCAGGGTAAAGATCAATCGCCCGTCGGCTCTCAATGCTGTGGCAGCCGCCCTGAAGACCTCACTCAGACTGCCAAAGTAGTTCAGCGTGTCGGAAGCAATAATCAAGTCGTACGCGGAATGGCGGTTCTGCATGTAACTGGTCAATTCCAGCTGAATCAGGTCATCGTATATGTCACGCTCTTTAGCCAGGCGAAGCATCTCGCCGGACAGATCCAGGCCGACCAGTCTAATTGCATACGGGCGAAACAGGACACCACATAAACCCGTCCCGCAACCAGCATCCAGAATATCAAACTGTCGCGAGGCAGTCGGAAGACACTTACCTGCCAGGGTGGCCAGATGCTGCGGTGCCTGGTAGTGTAACCCACTGAGCGTCGCATCAAAGTTGCCGGCAAAAGCGTCAAATGTACTCTGCAGGTATTCGTCTGAAGCTCGAATTGGAGCATTGACTCCAGTGATTGCAGCCAGCCGATGGAGGATGACCGCATCGCCTGGACTTTTTTTCAGATGTAGCTCGCAGACTTCAGTTGCTTCCTGATCGCGTCCCTGACGGAGCAGCACATCCAGCAAATGTTCACGAGCAATCTGAGAATTCGGATTCAGCTCCAGTGATCGCTCAAACATCCGGCGGGCCTGGTCCAGCTGCCCCAGAGGGCGCAGACATTTCCCGGTGTTGAATGCGTATTCCGGATTTGTCGGATCCAGTTCCATGGCTCGTTCGTAGAACGGCAACGCTTCGTCCATTCGTCGCCGATCGAATAACAAGTCACCCAGGCATTGATGGACCCTGAACTCGTCTGGTGCGATTTCCAGAGTTCTGCGGAAGGCAGCCTCCGCACCAGTCCATTCCATTCTGTCGTACAGCAGCAAACCGAGGTTGAACTGAGCCGCAAAGGACTGAGGATTCAAATCAACAGCCATTACGTACTGTCCAAACGCTTCCGGCACTCTGCCCATTCGATGCAACGCATGTGCAAGGTTGTAATGTACGATGGATTGAGTCGGATTGATCTCCAGGGCCTGCTGGTAGCACTCCACCGCCTGATCAAAATCATGCAGTTCCTCAAACGTAGTGCCCAGGTTGTTCCACGCCCTGAACGACGTCGGATCGACTTCAATCGCCTGTCGGTATGCAACGACTGCTTCATCCAGATTCCCTGCAGCCTGCAGTTCCTTGCCACGCTCAAAATCATCCGGCATTATTCTGTCTCAACTGAATTCAATTGCGATATTAAGGTCCAGCCACCAATTTTACAGTACCCATGCGCGTCTGGCCCAGGAAAATAGACAAGGGCATCTCTGCCTGCTGTGAGAATCAGCGGCCATTCAGTTCCTGCATGATCGACAACACTCCACAATGACTCAGTGAAAGCTCCACTGCTGAGCACCAGTTGTTTGCTCGTCTTGCCTTGCCTTGGATCGTGTGATGCTTCTTGAGCAATACGTGAGTGACCGTGTACACAACCGTGTGGAAACTCTACCAGAAAATCTTTGCGACTTAGCCAATCAGAACTGTTGGCAGACCCAGAACAATTGATCCACCATGAGTCGTCATGTCACCCATTCTGGCGGCTGGCGCTCCGTTGATCAGGACCGTAAATGATCCCAGCGCAATTGCATCCGGAGGCCCCACACAAACGGCCATGTCCCCAACGCGAGCTGCGGGCATCCCTCCAATCAGTGTCGTGATGCCGCCCGGCGGCAGAATTGGACCGCCGACATGCGGAATTGGCGGGACACTTGGAGTTACCATCGGGCAAACGTGCATATCACCAACGCGAGCGGCAGGCTGTCCCATCGTGCTTATCCTCGAAAACAATGCAGCTTCATCTGCTTACAACCGACGTTAGCAGCACCGCCGATTCCGGCAGTGTGGACTGCGTACGGATGGGATCATAAACGGACTGATGCCTGCTTGACAACCAGTGAACCGACTTTTTGACAGCAGGCAGCGAGCAGAGCATCGACGGAGAAGAAATTCCGCAGATGCACCACGTAACCGGAGCGATGCACCACGTAACCGGAGCCAGACACCGGAGACGGAAAATGAGTCCGGCGAGCGGTTGGGCGTCAGCCCTCCGTGTCCATGCGCCTCAGCCGACTTTTCATAAACTCCTTCAGCTGTGACATTCATCGATTGGTTTTGACTGCATGCTTCGGCGGCTGTTCCGGAACCGGTGTCGTCCCCTCGAAATCTACTGGCAGATTTCCGGCTTCCACAAATTCCTCGACGAGCGCCTTTCGTCGATCCGCTACGGCGCGGTCGAATTCATTGAGCATATCAAGGGCTTTGTCACGGCGCGTCACGAGGCCGATGATCAGATACTGTGTGATCGCCAGCAGATAGCAGACCCAGCCTACGATCCAGCGTTCCCATTGACGGTCAAACTTCTCGACCTGTTGTTTCGTTGCAGGAATTTCCTGTGTCACGCGGCGAACTTGTTCTGCAGACGCCAGACACTGCTGCGGCAGCGCCATGCTGCACTGCTCGCAATACGCCCAGCCGATCACAAAGTCGTGGCGGGCGATGTCTGCACGATATTCTCCCATCGACGGCAATTCCGCACCCACAATGGCACACATCATTGCGAGCACTGGTGACGAACGACTCAGATGTCGACAGGCTGTTCCTTTGAAAAACTTCATTTTCTGTCGCCAGATCTGCCGGAATAAGTTCTCACCCTTCTGCAGTTTTGGCGGACCAGGGTGCATCACTGCAAAGAGTTCCTGATCTGGCATCGCCTCAATCACGCCGATCGCCAGCAGGAGCCGCAATCCCATCGTGAACCAGTCCGCGCGATCCAGCCAGTCCACGTTCTCCACCCACCAGAAGAGCAGGGGTTCCATGTTGGCTGTCGCCGCCAGGAGCAGCAATGCCCCGCGAAACCACTCTTCCAGATCCTTCTCCAGTTCCTTGTCCAGCGTGTGCAGGCGGAAGACACGCTTCAGGATAAAGCGAAAGATCGGAATAGCGATCAAACCCACCATCAGCCGCGTGAAGGGCTTCAGAGCTCCGCGCAGGATCGGCAGGTTCAGTATGATTCGAAACAGACTTCCCAACGCACAGATTTCCTTGAACGACTGATGGCCAAATCACAGTCGAATTGCGGCAGCGATTGCCAAAAAAAACTGCGTCTGCCGGTGTGGATTCGACTTCGTGGCTCAACACTGTATCTTGTGTGACACTCAGCGACCACAGAGTTCGGATTTCGGGGATTTTCAGGATTCTGTGTCTGAAATCTGGTTGCCAAAGGAGTTGTTTATGATTGGTGCTGGCAATGAGACGGAATTTGATCTGCGATTCCGTTTGTTTGATGTTCCGGTTCGTGTTCATCCCCTGTTCTGGCTGTCGTCTGCAATGGTTACGTGGCGCGGCGATAATATTGCGCTGACGTTGATCGGAATCGTGTGCGTCTTTGTTTCGGTGCTTGTCCATGAACTCGGGCATGCTCTGATGGCCAGACGCTATGGATTTCCGTCTGAGATTGTGCTCGTGTTCCTGTTTGGCCTTGCCACATCGACACGTATGACACCGGGGCGAAACCTCAGAATCTCAGCCGCCGGACCGTTGGCTGGCCTTGCTCTGGCTGCGATCGTCTACATCGTCTTGCTGATCACCGTACAGGATCCTCTGGATTTCCTGAGAGACTACGACTCGCCGAAAGTCTTCGCCGTTCACATGATGTTGTTCTTCGGCGTCTTTGGAAATCTGGTGAACTTCGTGCCCTGCCTTCCACTCGACGGAGGCAACATCACAGTGAACCTGTTCGAGCTGTATGGGCCGCGCCGGAGGAACATCAAGGAAATCGTCCTGCAGATTTCAGTGGTCTCATCCGCCCTGCTTGCGGTTCGAGGTGCCTGGTGCCTGAACAGCGCTCTGCAGGTTCCCTTTATCCCGTACGGTCTGTTCACCTGGCTCCCGGAACCACACAGCACAATCCTGAAGAACCTTCAGCCAGACCCGAAAGGCATGATGATCCTGTTCGGGATCCTGTGCGCGTTTGGGATCAATAATCTGAACAAACTGAAACAATGGCGGATGTGATGTGACAAGCACCAGGGCTCGGTCAACTGCGCTTTGATGTGTGCCACTGGCTCTGCCAGTGTTTACCATATGCATGAAACACTGGCAGAGCCAGTGGCACACAACTCATCATTTCATCACTGACAGAGCACCAGGTTCACTGGCCCGGAATTGCTTGTTGTCCCGGCTTCAGCCGGAAATGGATTGGCGGATCATGCCAGGGCTGCCTCGATTTCCGCCCGAAGGCGGGACTACGAACAAATTGAACCCGTTGGTCTGGCGACCGGTCCCTCATTTCGCTCCAGATTTCTTCCCGTCGGCGTCTGCATCTTTCCGTAAGTCGATGAAAAAGAAACCGGCGGGTTCATTCCAGCCCAGCAGGCGACCGTCATGCGTAAAAGCAGGTTCGGCGCTGCAGCCTGGACGATTGAAAGTGAGCACAACGTCCCCAGTCGCGGCATCGAACAGACGGACGACGTTCTCGCATCCGGTCGCGGCGATGCGTTTACCATCGGGCGTAAATGACAAACCGACGACATAGTTTCCAAAGGGACCCGCATTGAAGATCGGCTGGTCCGCGGTCACTTCAAACACGGCCAAAAACTTGTTGACGTTGCCGCGAGGGGCACTCGCAATTTTCTTACCATCAGGACTGAATTCCAGTCCCATCGTGTAAGACGCATGTCGCATCGAATGGACTTCTGCGCCGGTTCGCGAGTTGTGCAGCTTGATGTCAAACATACCGCCCGTGGCCAGCATGTCCCCAGCCGGACTGAACGCAAGTCCTTCACCAAAGTTATAACGCTCTCCCACAGCCGCAATCTTTTTCGGAGCATCGTCGGTCAATGACCAAAGCTGCAATTCGGACTTACTTTCGCCGACGAACGCGGAACCATCCGGAGCTGCCGCGAGCTCTCGCACTGGCCACTCTTCCCCGAGCGAAACAGTCTGAACAATTTCCCACGTGGCCGCATCCCAGACCAGGACTTCACCGTTCTGGTGACCGGAAAAGAATCGTGTGCCATCGTGACTGAACGTGCCTGAAAATACAGTCGAAGCCTGCGGATGCATTTTTACAATCGGGTCCGACTGGGGCGAGGCCAGATCATGAATCCTTAATCCCCCGTCTCGGCAGATAAAGACCAATTGTCGATTGACGGGATTGAGGACCCCATAGCGAGTTTCAATTTCCGGCTTCGCGATTTTGCGGATCAGATCAGGAGCTGCCACACCGTCCGCAGAGCTTTTCTCTGCACGAGACGTCAGATAACGAAACTCAAAACTGCGGTGAGATTCTGCAGTCGCTGCCAGCCGTTGCTTTGCTTCGGTGTTTCGACCGGCATCAAGGTCTGCCTGAATCTCAGTGGTCTCGCGCGCGTATTCCGCAGACTTTTCGTCTGCTTTGCACGCAAAGACGGATCCAGGCACGCAGGCGGTGCAGATCGCAAATTTCAGAGCTGCGAGCCAGCTCATCGGGAAGCGAAAATGAAGGTCGCGTGTCAGTGTGTGCATTGCATCGGATCCTGAAGAACGAAAAAGTCGCTTTCTGAATTCTACCACAACCTCACGCTCAGGTCCTTGGCGAATTTTCGCAATACGCGGGTTGGATTTATTGCTCGCGTGGCTCCCCCTTGTTACCGTAGTGTTCGTTTACGGATGTGCGTCGCCTGCCAGTCCGCTCATTGCCGATGCGTGTCCGTCCGATCATGCTCAGCTGCAGCATCCCTGCCAAGACCGGAGCCAGACTCATGGGAAGCGTTTCTGATATACTGAACGAGAAACAGAAGCACTCTCTGCATTCGACTCATCCGCACGAAACCGTGCTGGCAGCGACTCAGAAAATGAACGAGCACAGCATTGGTGCGTTGCTGGTGATCAACGATGAAGAAAACCTCGTAGGGATCTTTACCGAACGCGACGTCCTGCGGCGTGTCGTAGCTGCAGAACGAGCACCGTCGAGTGTCCATGTGGGGGAAGTAATGACGAGGGAAGTCGCCTGCTGCAGGCCGGAGACGTCGATCGATGATGCCCGCAGCATTTTCCGCCAACACCGCATTCGCCATCTTCCGGTAGTGGATGGCAGCGGCAAGGTTCAGGGTCTGATCTCCATCGGTGACCTGAATGCTCATCACAGCAATCACCAGGAAGTCACCATCCACTTTCTCAACGAGTACATGCTCGGACACACGTGATGTCAGACCTTATTCGCCGTTCTTCTTTTTCTTCCTGACGGGCTTACTATCAACTGTCGATCGGGCGACTTGTTGGTCAAGTTCACCAGGTCGAGCGTCTGCAAATTGATCGAGTGCAGATTGTAGTTTCGTGGCAGCGGCTGCTGGTGCAGCCTCAAGCGAACTGATCGGCAGCGGGTTTTTCTCATCCGGATCTTCGGCAAGATCAAAGAACTCGCCCGTTCGGTAGAGTTTGAAATTGTGATTGAAGGCGCACTCATGGATGGTCATGTCGGCGTTTTGCCTCGGCGAATACCAGGTGTAAAGCCATTCACGTGGCGTTCCGGATTCTCCGCGAAGTTGAGGCAGAAAGCTGACGCCATCAATGGTGGCCGGTACGACGACACCGGCCGCTTCGCAGATCGTCGGCAGGAAATCTGTGCTGCTGATTAAGTCCGTGTTCACGCGACCCTGTTTCATCGCGGCGGGCCAGTTCGCGATGCACGGGACATGTGTGCCGCGATGAGTCGTCCTGCCCTTGCCGCCTTTGAAATCCGTGCCATTGAAGCGGCTGGTGATGCTTCCGAGCGTGCCGTTATCGCCGATGAAAATGAGCAGCGTGTTTTCGCGCAGCCTGAGTTCATCGAGCTTCGCGACGACGCGACCAACCAACTGATCCGCATAAGCCGTCATGTCTGCGAAGTGCTGCACATGCTGCTGTTCTTTCTCGGATTTTGTTTTCGGATCCCAGTCGATGCTATTCGGAGTCGGCTGGAAGGGGCTGTGCGTCAGGATCATCGGATAGTACAGAAAGAACGGCTGCTCACGGTGCCGCGTGATGAAGTCGAGCGCAAAGTCATTGACGAGTGTTGGCCCGTATTCACCATTGGCAAAATCTTTCTCGATTCCGTTGTACTCCAAACCGGGATTTGCATAACGCGGCGGGCGGCGTGTGTGCTGCCACAAGCATGATTCCTCGAAACCAAAGTGTTGAGGAGCATCGACTTCACGCCCAAGCTGCCACTTGCCGCAAATTCCAGTGGTGTAGCCCGCGTTCCTGAACAGGTGCCCAAACGTCGTCTCCGTGCGGACGAGCGTGCCGAAATTCAGATAGTTGCGAAGGTTGTAGCGCCCTGTCATCAGCTGGACGCGCGTCGGCGTACACAGTGGTTGCACATGACAATGCTCGAAGCGGACTCCCGTGGCGGCAAGCTTGTCAAGGTTTGGTGTCTGATACGACTGGCCTCCGTTCGCCGTAACGCATTCGTACCCGAAGTCATCCGCCATGATCAGGATGATGTTTGGCCTGGAGTTTTCCGCTGCGTGCGACGATGCAAAAGGTGTGAGGACCAACGCGATCAGAAGTACAATTGTGACTTTTATCGATTGTCTGAAATCCTGCCGATGCCATGCGACCATTTGACAACCTTGCTTTTCCTGGACTAGAACTTGTTCAGACAAACCGGAATCGACGGTAGCTCAAGTTGATTTCTTACCGACCAGACGCCGTGTAACGTTTGATCATCAGGCTCCACAGCAGTCTGACTGTTGCCGCTCAAAATTCAACCAGGAATCCTGAACATGCAGAACTTTTTGAAGTCCCTCGCTTTCACCTGTGCCCTCAGCCTTGCGGTGCAGAGCTTTGCAGCCGATCCGGTGGCACCCGTGCGAATGGGGGCCGGGGCGATGACGTTCGATACGGTGCCAGGCTGGGGACTCGGCGAAGACGGGAAGTCGGTGATCGGTCCGACGCACGGCAGTGTCGTGATCGATAAGGCAGGCAATATCTACACCAGCGCCGATATGGGCGTGTTTGTGTTTTCTCCGGACGGGAAGCTGATCCGCCGTTTTGTCGGGGACGAGTATACAAGAATCCATGACATGGAAATCCGCGATGAAGCGGAAGGAGAATTCATCTATGGAGCTCGCAACGCCAATGCAGAAGGGATCAAGTTCAGCGCGGAAACCGGTGACATCGTGCTGAAGCTGCCGTTCCCTGAGGAATCGAAACTCGATCTGAAGCAGTTCAATCCCACGGCCATCACGGTCGCGCCGAACGGCGACATCATTCTCTCCGATGGCTATGCCAGCAACTACATTTTCAAGTTCGACAAGACGGGCAAATACTTGATGCACTTCGGGAGCAAAGGGAATGATCTGAAGCAATTCAACACGGCGCACGGCATGACTTTGGACACGCGGTACGAGCCGCCTCGCCTGCTCATCTGCGATCGCAATCACGAGCCCAAAGGCCGCCTTTTACACTACGATCTTGACGGCAACTTTATCGAAGAAGTGATCACTGGCCTCGGAATGCCGACCTCCGTCGCGATCCATGGCGATTTTGTTTCCGTGCCCGACCTGCACGGACGAGTCGTGATCCTGGACAAGAGCAACAGAATCATCTCAGTCCTCGGCCACAATCCGGATCCTGCGAAAGGTGGCAGTTACAATGTGCCTCAGGAGCAGTGGGTCGAAGGCATCTTCAGCGGCACGCATGGATCCTACTGGGACAAAGACGGCAACCTGTACGTTCAGGACTGGAACGTCTCCGGTCGACTCATGAAGCTCGTCAAAGTGAAGTAGTCGAGGCGTCGATCTGTGGTTTAAGCTGCCATTCTCGAAAAATCGTGAACGGTTAGGACCGTTCGAGAAATATCTGTCTCTTTCTTTACCCCTCACCCTGCCCTCTCCCCTTCCAGGGGAGAGGAGGATGCGGTCAATTATTTCTAGAACGGTCCTTACAGATTTTCCTGCCCCAAACCTTCCTGCCCTGAACTCCATCACTGCTGGGCGGCCCTCGCATTTCACGGAATGGAATTTGGACCGGTCCACGGAACTGAAGTCGGCAATTTCTGCCGCTGCTGCATGGTTTAGCAATTGGTCCAGTTTACGGAATTCCTACGATCCGGCAGTGTCATCGTGGAGCAATGGTTTTCAGACGACGCGCGGTTGTTCTCGTGCAATCTACAGTCGATTACAGGAGTAGCGTGCCGTCGCGATTGACTGGCGACTGGCAACCCCTGCCACTTTCGAATGCCCATGCGTATGTCGCTTTCCGAAGATCTCGACACATGACCTGCCAAACTTCCTCTACGGTGTTCTTGTCCAGGCTAATCCTGGCGTTGGCGTTGTGCTGCGGAAACGTCACTGTTGGCCAAGGGATTGGGGAGTTGTTCGAGCCGGTCGATGATCTTTGGCTGTCACCGCAGGATCGAGGCGAATCCGAACGGGACAACGAGGAACTGGAAACCGACCGAGACTCGTTTACTCCGGCGACATCGACCGTCGGAACGGGTCGATTCCTCTTTGAATCGTCGTATTCGTTCATAGACAATCGCAGCATGGATGACACACACAGTTTTCCTGAGATTCTGACACGCGCGGGGCTCACCGAACACATCGAACTTCGGTTCGGCTGGAACTACGAAATTGGTGGCGGTGGCACAGTCTCGGGCGGTGATTCCGGCGGGCTGCTTGAGGAACTGGACTCCAGCGAAGAATCCCGGTTGCTCTATGGCATCAAGGTTGCGATGACCGAGCAGGACACATGGATTCCGAAAAGTGCGTGCATTCTCCAGGGCACAACTCCAACTTCCGGCCCGGAAACAGCGACCGATTTCCAGCTCGGTTATGTCTTCGGCTGGGAGATCTTTGAAGACTGGCAACTGGACTCGTCACTGCGATATGTGGCCACTAAAGAGGAAGGTGACCATTTCAACGACTGGGCTCCGTCAGTTGTCCTTAAAGTTCCGGTTGCCGAGCGGTGGAACGTGCATGCCGAGTACTTTGGACTTTTCACTGACGGACGTGCGGAAAACCGAGCTCCTCAGTATTTCAGCCCGGGCATTCATTACCTGATCTCACCGGACTTCGAGGTGGGCGTGCGCGTGGGCTGGGGCCTGAATGACGATGCCTCCAATTCCTTCACGAATGTCGGCTTCGGCTGGCGAATTTAAGGACCTGAGCAAAAATAACTGTCGTCTTTCGTACGTGGAGCACGTTTTTAACGTGCTCGGCACCATGGAATCGTGCCCCACTTATTTCTGTCACAGTCCTTAAAGACTGCAGAGACGCTCACAGTCGTATCGCGACATCCTTTCCATCAATCTCACAATGGAACGGGGCTTTATTCGCGCTGACGCGGATCATTGCCAGTCCGATGGAGCCATCTGCGACTGTCGCTGCTGAGGTGACGACGCCCACGACCGTGCCGTCGCTCGACAAAATCGATGTCTGTAAAAAGAGCGAGGCCGAAGTGGCTGCTGCCACACAACGCAAAGCGCGGTTCACATGGCCCATCGCGTCCAGACGGGCGATGGGTTCCTGTCCCAGATAGCAACCTTTGACGTAACTGATCGCGGACGAGTTTCGTTCAGCCTCTGGTGCCATGTTCTCGATTGACATGTCCTGATTGATGATCGGGAACCGCTCGCGAATTCGCAGTTGCTCGAACGTCACCGCTGCAACACCAACTTCAGCGGGCAACGGCATCTGGCTTGCATCGTTCGGGGTTGCCACCCACAACATCGGCGTGTCTGCCCATGTCACAGCGAGTCCTGTTGGTGTCAGCAGAGCATTATTTGGATCACGGATTTGTAACCTGGCACAACTCAACGGTTCCTGAAGCAGGCACACGGGTTCCTGCATGCTGAGAAGCAATGCGTTCGCCGAGATCTCACCGACCGCCGCATTGGCCGCCGTAAATTCCGTTCCGGAAGTTATCGTCACGTCTTCGGCAATGATATACCGATTGAGATGCTTCAGGAGGCCAGGCTCATCGCCGCCCAGCATCCAGACTTCATGACAATCGTCGAATGCCAGAACGTAACCATGCGCGATTACGCGGGCTTTGACATCGCAGAAAAATGCTTCGCAGGCTTTACCAGTCTGCAGATCCCTGATGTTATTTGTGCAGAAGTTGTGCAGATATTTTGCACGATCTTTGCCGGTGACGATCAGTCGTGAAAGTGCGGGGAGCCGCAGAATCGTCATGTGAGACTCCTATGGACTTACGTAGGCGACGTCGCTCGGGGACGTCACCCGCGACGCGCATGACTGTCGATGCTCGTGCCAGAACAAGAATCTATCCTGGTGATAAGAAACTACTGCTTTGTCAACCCAACGAATTGGGGTTGGATATACAGGCCGGATCAGGCAGAGCGTCGTTCCGGCAGTTCAGCCAATTGCCGGAAATGCGCTTCGCCTGGTCCGGGCTACCACAAAATCATGTCTTGATCATGCGCTCTGCGCTACGGCAACACCTTATTGCATCCAGGGAATCTCAGTCGGCGGAGCGACTGAGCTACCTTACTTTTTGGCAGCGGCGGCAGCGGCTTTCGCGGCTGCTTCCTGGGCTTTGCTTAAGTCCGGATTTGGTGTGGCGTCAGCTTCGACTTCGCCACGAATCCATGTTACGCCAGCGGTGATCGAATCGAGGAATCGCTGATCCTGCCATGTTGATTCGTTATGACCAAGATTGTTGAAATACACCTTGCCGTCGCCATACGATTTCACCCACGCGACTGGCACATGGCGTGGTTCTGACGGCGTGCAGCGTGTCATGTCGAGACTCATCAGCACGCGGACTTTTTCCGGTTGCCAGTTCTTGTACTGGTAAATTTCGTCCTTGATCGTGAATTCGTGCCCAAACGGTTTCATCATCGGATTTTCGGGGTCATGCACATTGATCGTTACGGTCGTCCCTGAGCCCCACGGATGCCCGTCGAATGTTCCACCGACCATGTCCCAATAGGGTTGGTAGTCGCCGTAAGTGTCGGCGGCGGAGTGAAATCCGATGAATCCGTGTCCTTTGGCCGTGAGCCATTCTTTGAAGAAGTAATCACGATCAGCGTCAGCAATTGGCAGCGAGCCTGTCGTGTAAAACATCACCATGTCATAGCTCTGCAGATTGTCTTTGGTAAAATCTGCGGCGGCATCCTGAGTACAATCGACAGTGAACAGTCCCGTCTTCTGGCCCAGCTGAATCATGGCGATTTCGGCAACGGCAAGTTTCTTTTCGCCTCCATCGGGACGTCGCACACTGCCGTGGACGAAGCCGACGCTCTGCGTCAGCATCAGAATTCGGGAAGGTGCTGCTTTTTCTGCGGCAGAGACGCCGACACAGCTCGCGGTGACAGCCAGCCAACTCAGGAACAGATTCAGAACTCGCATTCGATCACTCCGATCAGGAAAACAAAGGTCATTCAGTCGCTTGGGCGACCTGGTGCTTTGTCAAGGATTCATTGATGGATTGTGTGCCACTGGCTTTGCCAGTGCTCCCCATCTGCAGGAAGCACTGGCAGAGCCAGTGGCACACATCAAAACACGATTGACAGAGCACTGGTCCGTATTGTTCACACAATGCGGACTTTTTTCCAGGCATCAGGCTCATTGAATGGATCAAACAGCGAAGCAATGCCTACCGCAGCCAGTTCAGTGCCGGTAATGAATCGTCCGGGGCGAGTCCAGCCCTGCAGTGTTTCCTGCGGCACATGCATCAGCGTTGCCAGCAGCGAATCCAGACGCGACTCCAGATCTTTGAAGTGGCGAGCCCATTCTGTGGCTTCCTCCAGACGCACGTCTTCGTCTGATTGCCATCGCATGGGATGGAACAGCAGCGTGGAATGAGGCGTCACCAATCGTTGCTGGCATGCGGCAAATGGCAATAATGCTGCGGAAGAGCATTCGCCCAGCACAACCGCCGTGACGCGCAGGTTGCGAAGCCGAATCAGCGTACCGATTGAAAGACCGGTATAGACACTGCCCCCGCACGAATCAAAATACACGACGCCCTTGCTTCCCCGCGGTACGTCGGTAAATCGTTCCAGCATGTCAGCCTGCCTCTCGGTCAGATCACCGCAGACCGAAATCTCCCACGGTTGGCGTGCGCTCTGAACCTGGCTTTGGCTTTGATACCACTGTTTCCGGGGGGACTGAAGTTTGGAAAGGGACCGTTTTTCTTCGTTCATTCGCTTGTACTGCCTCTCAAGGCACGGACTGAAGTTTGGCTGGCCTGGCGGGCGGGATTGGTTGTGTCGCGTCAGTTGACTGCTTTGATTGAAACAGGCTGCGGATCAATTCCATGCGTGAGCGGTTCACTTCCAGGTCGGAATGACCAACGCGAGAAGCGGATCGGAAATGAACGCGACCGGATTCGGCTTCGACATAGAATTCGACATCATCCACGAAACGAAAGAACGCACTCCGGAATTCGGTGTGCAGATAGTCAGATGTTCTTTCGATGACGCGTGTACGAGGATGGCGCCTGACTATTTCTTCCAGAGTCTCGATCACGGTGTCTGAATCACCCTGATATGTCAGCGGTGCGATCCAGTGGTCGCGATCTTCTGCCTGAGTGGAAACACAGTTGGGTGAATCCGGGCAAGCGGTTAATCGTCCGTCGCGAACTCCCAGATTGGAGGGCCGAGATGCAGTGAGGCTCAGTAGAAACAGGCCAACTGTTGCTGTCGTGAGTGTCAACATCAGGATTGCAAACGCCGTCAGCACTTTGCTGCTCCAAATCCGAATCACATGGTCTCCCTTCAGCGTGGAGTCCCACGTCAGATCTGAACCGGATTTCGCAAAGATCATTAACAGGCCATTGTGTATTTGCTGTTGGCGACTCACGCGGCTTCTTCACGGGCGAGAAGCTGGATGCGGCCTTCCGCCAGCCTGACAGTGCGGTGCGCCTGGGCGGCGATGGCTTCGTCGTGAGTCACCATCACAATCGTGAGTTGCTGATTTTCATTGAGCGAATTCAGCAGTTCCATGATCCCACCGCCGGTGACAGCGTCCAGATTTCCTGTGGGTTCATCGGCCAGCAGAATCTCCGGTTTACCCACCAACGCACGGGCAATGGCCCCGCGTTGCATTTCTCCGCCGGATAGTTCAGACGGACGATGTTTGATGCGATGTCCAAGGCCCACCTGATTGATGATATCCATCGCCGCGTCGCGAATTTCTTTCCGTTTCGCCCAGTAACTGAAAATCGAATGCCGAATCATGAGCGGCGTCATGACGTTTTCGAGCAACGAGAGTTCCGGCAGCAGATGATAAAACTGGAAGATGAATCCAAAAACGTGATTCCGCAACTGGTCGCGGGCAGACTGATTCAGATTGTCGATGCGATTCCCGTCCAGGATGACTTCGCCGATATCCGGAGAATCCAGCAAACCCATCACATGCAGCAGCGTACTCTTCCCTGACCCGCTTTGTCCGATCACGGAGATGAACTCGCCGCGGTTGGCCTTCAAGCCAGCTCCCTGAAGCACAGGGATCATGTGCTGGCCCTTAAAATACGACTTGGAAATCGCTTCCGCAGAAATCAGTGGCCTGGTCATCTTGATGGTCTCAGCCATGGTGGTATGTCTTTGAACAAAGATCGCATGATTCAGAAACTTACTCGGAGGGCTGACGCCCTGCCGCTCGCCAACCGTTACGTTCCGACTCGGAATTGGATCATTCAAACCTTAGAGCTCGCACGGGATGCAGTCGGGCCGCGCGGCGGGCGGGAAGAATACTCGCAAGTACCGCAATCCCAATGGCACCCAACGCGACCGAAAGCACCATGACAGGATTGACGTAGGTAGGAATTTCAAAAAAGTAGTAAATCTTTTCGTCGAATACTTTCCGCCCGGTCACCCAACTCAAACCATCTTCGATCTGATTAATGTAACGCACAAATAGCAGCCCCAGGACCACGCCTGCCGAACTGCCCACGATGCCCAGTCCCAGACCGTAGTACAGGAAAATGGACATCACGCCGTTCGAACTGGCTCCTAGAGATTTCAGGATTCCGATGTCGCGGGTTTTCTCCACGACGATCATGTAGAAGATCGCGAGAATGCCGAAGCCTGCCACCGTGATGATCAGGAACAGCAACACGTTCAGGATGGCGGTTTCGACTTCGACGGCTGATAACAGCAGGCCCTGCTTTTCTTCCCAGGTTTTGATGGTCACCATGCCCGGAGGAAAAGCGCCCTGCAGCGCGGCGATCGCTTTTTGAGCATCGTCGTAATTCTTCAGGCGAATGTGGATGGAGGTGATTGCGTCGTCCAGATGCATCCCGCGATTCTTCTGCAGCTCTTTGATATTCATCAGTACGACACTGGTATCGTATTCATTCATGCCACTGCGAAACGAATCGACAACCGTGGCATTCATCTTTACGATTTCGGTGGGCCTGCCGACGGTCACCGTGCTCAGAATGATGTCATCGCCCGGTTGCACCAGCATCACCTTGTGCAGTTTGCCGGTGTCGGGATCCTGAGCCTGAAAACTCACGATACCTTCGCCCAGATAAACACGGGCAGGATAGGCACTCGTCTGAATCTGAGATTCTGGCGGGTTGACCAGTGGGTCCTGCAGGAATATGTCCTGAGGCAGAGGCGGCTGGTCGGCTGCCGCATCGCCTGTGCCGACAGTCACACCATCAAAGTCCGGTGAGTCGTCGTTTTTTCGATCTTCGGACGGCGTGCTCCTGATCGGCGGCGATTCGTCTTCAAATGCGCCTCGAATCTCCAGCGATGCCTGTCGTTTCATTTCGTCGCGATACCGGGCTGCTGATTCTGTCAACTCCCAACTGAGCGGTTCTTTGCGGCTCCGCAGTGCTTCACGAATGACAACGCCGTTTTCTATCTCAGGATTGTAGCTGCCGAGATAGTCTCGCAGCGGTCCGACACGACCTTTGCTTTCCGGGTCAATTCCCTGAATCATCACCTGCGCCGTGATCGTCTTGCCGTTGTAGGGATCTTCAAACATGATCATGCCCGGCACGTCGATCGTGGCCGTCATGGCTGCAATATATTCTCCGGCAGCAGCCTTCACGGCAGCCAGCTGCCGATCCGTGTGATCAATGCCTTCCATCGTGCGGGATTCAATGACAATGTCCGCCAGAAAATTGTGCAGACGATCACGCATCTCCGATGTAAAACCAGCCATCACGCTGTTGACCACAATCATCGTCGCGACGCCCAGCATCACACTGATGATACTGGCCAACGCGATGTAGCGGGTGCGCAGATATCGAACACACAGCAGCAACTTGTACATCGAACGCACTCCATTGCGGGCCTACAGATCTGAGATTTCAAATTTGAAATTTCAAATTGAATCATGTTACAGCGGGTTCGGGCTTTTTTGTGCCCGGTGGATGAATCTCAGCGTCTTCGTGACGCGTTAACGGAAAGAAGATCACGTCTTTGATCGCACGACTGTTTGTCAGCAACATCACCAGCCGGTCAATTCCGATCCCCAGACCACCGGCAGGCGGCATGCCGACTTTCAACGCTCGGACAAAGTCGTGATCCATTTTTGCCATCGAATCGTCAGCCGCCATCCCTGCCAGTTGAGTCTGGAAGAGTTCTTCCTGCAGCCGAGGATCATTTAATTCAGTGTACGCATTTGCCAACTCCATGCCCCGAATGAACAGCTCAAATCGTTCGGCAATCGCCGGATCAGACTGGCTGCGCTTCGTGAGCGGACAAATCGACGCCGGATAATCAATGACGAAGACTGGCCCCTGCAAATGGTCTTCCACTGTCTTCTCGAATACTCCATTCACGATCACGTCCGGATGTACGCCATTTGTTTCAACGCCGAATTTCTTCGCCACTGCTGCGACCGCTGCCGGATCGTGCATGTCGCAGCCCGCGTGTTCACGAAACAGATCAGCGTACTTTTTGCGAGGCCACGGTGCTGTCAGATCGATCGTGTCTCCGTCTTCACCCCAGGGCAGTTGCAATGTGCTGCTGATTGACTTCGCCGCATGCACCACGATCTGTTCGGTCAGATCCATCATAGATTCATAATTGCCGTAAGCCTGATAGATTTCGATCATCGTGAATTCAGGATTGTGAGTCGCATCGACTCCTTCATTTCTGAACACTCGACCGATTTCGTAGACGCGTTCAATCCCGCCGACCATCAATCGCTTCAAATGCAGTTCCAAAGCGATCCGGAGATACAGTTCCATGTCGAGCGCGTTGTGGTGCGTGACAAACGGCCGCGCGGCAGCTCCGCCGGCAACAGCATGCAGTACGGGTGTTTCGACTTCGTAGAAATTCTGACCACGAAGCGTCTGGCGGACAGAATCGATGATTTTTGACCGCTGCAACAGGCGTTCCAGAGCGCCTTCAGTGTAAATTAAATCCAGATAGCGCTGACGAACAAGCGTCTCTTCGTCTTTCAGCCCATGAAATTTCTCCGGGGGCTGCGTCAGCGATTTGCACAATACAGTCAGCTCTCTCACGAACACGGACACTTCACCCGTGTTTGTACGACGCAATACGCCGTCGATGCCGATGATGTCGCCGTCATCCAGCGCGCTCATCAATTCCCATTGCGGTTCAGTCAGTTCTCCACGCGAAAACAGCAGCTGAATGCGTCCGGTTTGATCCTGCAAGTCGATAAATCGCAGTTTTCCGGCTTTGCGGCGCCCACGAATCCGGCCTGCGACGCGAACTGTGTCGCCATCAATCCCGGATTCAGCCGGACAGCGCTCTCGAATGCCAGAAATCGCTTCGTGGTTGTCGAACCGCTGCCCCCAGGGATCATGTCCCAGAGACTGGATTTTCTCCAGCTTCTCCAGTCGAGCAATTTCGAAGCGGTCCGGTTTTGTGCCTGCGGTCATGAACACACGTTAGCCAATGCGAGCCAAACCCCAGCAAGAATGCGGTCTGAGGGCTCATTTGAGATTCGAGAGACGTTGAGTTTTCCGGCAAGTTGAGCTGCCGGTGAGATAGAAGCGGCGGATCTTGCTGGAAATCGGCATTTTGGTCAATGGCAGGATCAACGTAGGACGGACATTCATGTCCGTCGTATCGCCGGGATATGAAGTCGAAGCCAGGAAACGTGCAATTCGCACATCTATTGTCAAGGGGATGCGTCTCGGTGAGGACTCGGACAAGAATGTCCAAGCTACTTGAATCGCAGTTCGCTTGCGCCACGCACCATTGCAATTGCACCCACTTCAACGCGACAATGCACTATCGTCTACAGCCTATTGATTTGTCGTTCGTGTATTGATGTGTGCCACTGACTCTGCCAGTGCTTACTGCAAATGGGGCGCACTGGCAGAGCCAGTGGCACACAACCCACCTTAAAAGCATGACAAAGCACCGGGAATCCCCGCCCGCCCTCAAAGCAGGTTCTGAGAATGCTCCTACCCCGCCGTTTCAATTTGACAACTTCCCTCCTCTGCTGCAGCGGAATTCTGCTGGCATGGTGGGCTAGTTGCAGCAATCCGCCTTCAGTCGCCGCTGCGATCGATGAGCCGACGAAAACGAAAACCGACGACGACAAAGCGACGTTCTTCCGCGAAAAAGTTCTACCGCTCCTGGAATCGCGCTGCTTCGAATGCCACGGGCCGGACAGTGAAGCGAAGGGTGATCTGAAGCTCAGTTCACGCAAGACCATGCTGGCAGGTGGCGAAACCGGTCCGGCAATTGTCCCCGAAAAACCCGACGAAAGTCTGCTCATGCAGGCAGTGCGCTACGAGGCCCTGGAAATGCCGCCTCGCAGCAGGATGCCTGACGAGGAAATTGAAATCCTGAGTCGGTGGATCGCCGACGGCGCAGTCTGGCCGGATGACGGCGCACCCGGAGCCGTCGAAAAACCAAAAGCCGTGTTTCCACTGCAGGAACGGATTGCATCACATTGGGCATGGAAAAAGATTGAACGTCCGACTGTCCCCGCCGTCAAACAGGCCGACTGGCCCGCGAGTGACACCGATCGATTTTTGCTGGCAAAGTTGGAAGAGGCAGGAATTGCCCCGGCTCCGGATGCAGATCGCCGAGCATTGCTGCGACGACTGTACTTCGATCTCGTCGGATTGCCACCGACGATCGAACAGCAGAATCAGTTCTTCAACGATCCGGCGGAGACCCCCGTCGCAATGGAAAAAGTCGCGGATGAACTGCTCGCATCGCCGCAGTTTGGCGAACGCTGGGCGCGTCACTGGCTGGACCTGGTGCGCTATGCCGAAACGCTGGGACATGAATTCGACTATCCGTTGCCCTATGCATGGCGATATCGCGACTATGTGATTCGAGCGATCAACGCCGACGTGCCGTACAACCAATTCGTCCGCGAACACATCGCCGGCGACCTGATGACCGAACCACGCCACAATCCGGAATTGGGTTTCAATGAATCGATCATCGCCACCGGATTTTGGTATCTCTGCGAAGACAAACATGCGCCAGTGGACGTCAAAGGCGAAGAAGCGTCACGCATCGACAACCAGATCGACGTCTTCGGCAGAACATTCCTTGGGCTGACCATCGCGTGTGCCCGCTGCCACGACCACAAGTTCGATGCGATCACGGCGGATGACTATTATGCATTGTCCGGTTTTCTGCAGAGTTCCCGTCGGCGCGTGGAGTGGATTGAATCGCATGATGAGACAAAGAAACTGCTTGAGCAACTGGAAGCTTTCAATTCCCAAGCGATCGGTGACATCAATGTGGGCCTTGAGCCGTTGAGGTCTGACGTCCGAGAGAAGCTTCTTCTTCGAGCGATCGGCGAAGAGGCGGCAGGCGACGACAACCTGGTCACCGAAGATCGCGTCGCCCGGCTGAAAGAGATGCTGCTTGATCCAAGGACTAGAGAGCTCGCTAATTCGTTATCGTTGTTTGCAACACTGCTTCAAAAGCCCACGGCGGCGTCTGACGCGGACACGGTTGAGACATGGCGAACAGCGAGATCGGAAGCGGCCAGGATTGTTAATGCCGAGTTGCAGACGTCGATATGGCAAGTCCCTGAATCGTCTCGCAGGGACCAAACTCTGACCTTTGCCGACCTGCGTGATGGCCTATCCTCAGACTGGCTGCCGTACGGGGCAGCATTTCATGACTACACAGTAGCGTTGGCAAATGCATCAGAGTGGAATCTTCTTCCGTCCCAAAAATATTCACACCACAGTGGTGGTGGCTTTGGTGGTGGTGGCTTTGGTGGTGGCCCGACGGAACAGATCAAATTGCGTCCTCCGACGGTTCTTTTTCGAAATCGAGGAATGAAATGGAGTGCCGAAGGCTGTGTTCCGGACAATGGCGGAAGCATCACTTCCGCCAGCCTCTCTCCCAAACTGCGTGGCGAGTTACATTCACCCGAATTTGAACTCACACATCCTGAGATTCACATCCTGGCAGCTGGTAAAGGGGCACGCGTTCGCCTGGTGATTGACGGCTACGTGATGAACGAATTCAGCGAACTTCTGTTCTCCGGTTGCCGACAACCGATTGATACAGATGGTGAGTTTCGTTGGATCCGAATTGCGGGTGACGTCAAGCGGTACCTCGGCCATCGTTGTCATTTGGAGTTCCTTGATGACGGAGACGGCTGGTTTGCCGTGCGCGAGGTCAAGTTCGTCGCTAAGTCTGATGAAGTTCCTGTGACACGCCCCGAAATCGCCAGCACGAACAGGAATATGAATGTTGACAGTGCGCATTCACGGAAGCAACTGGCGCGCGAATGGGCACAAACTGTTCTTGCTGATCCGACATGGCCGGACCTGGCCGTCCGATTGCGACTACTTCCAAACGAACAGCAAGCCGCCTTCGACCAGGCATCCGCAGCATGGATGAAGCTCGCTGAGCAGCCTCAACCGGGCGACCCTGTACTTGTGATGTGCGATGGTTCCGGCGAAGACGAATATGTCTTTATTCGCGGCAACCACAACAATCACGGTCCAACGGCGAA
>CAMAVB010000004.1 GCA_945861465.1 Candidatus Kuenenia stuttgartensis | reverse complement strand
GGTTGGTGAAGTTGTAAATGAGATCGGCGCGGGCCGTGTTGACCGCACTGCAAGCCAAGGCTGAGCCTAAGATCACTGGGCGTACAACCCGCCTACTCCAATTTTTCAAGGTAAATTTTTTCAAAGGAGATCTCCTCAAGATGCGAAATGAATGTACGATTTAACCGTGCCGCAAAGTACCCATCCCCCCCCCCAATTGCAAGTCTACCGAGGCTCATGTGGTGGATTCTTTTTGAATTTTTTTTGTCCTTTCGATCTGGCACAAAATGACAGGGCGGCCGCTAGAAAATGGACCAGTCTCGTTTGAGTGGAAGTCTGCGAAACACGTGTCTTTCCAGCAAATTTTGCCGATCACCGCTGCTGCAGAATCGGCGAGTTTGGCAAGCTATGCTGATCATGCGAGCAGGACGCGCCGAAACATCCGCCCGGTCGCGCGCAGGTCTGAATTTCATGCGGTGGCACACCGCGTCTCGGGTTGAGCCCGGAGTGTGGTGAGTTTACGCTTAGCCGAACCTCGAATCAAAATCCTGAAAGGCCGCCCGTTCTCGCAACAGACGCTGGCTTTCCGGACCTCCCCAGATCCTTCCTTCACGATTCTACCATGAAGCCGCGACGACCAATCTTGTATCGGTTTGCAGCGATGAGCTTTCTCGTTGTCCTGGCGGTCATGTTTCAAGGCCCGAATTCGGACGTCGTTTCAGCGCAAAGCGGTGAAGAGTTTTCTGTTTATCGTCTCAACGAAACTTCGGCGTCTGAAGCACGCAGATTGCTGACCGAGTTGCTCGGCGATGAAGCACAAGACGCTCGAATTGTTGCCCATGATAACGCCTCTGAGTTATTGGTCTCCGGAAGTCCGACGGTGCAGAAGCTGGCCGCTAAGCTGGTGGAACAACTGAATTCTTCAGAGAACACCGAACCCGCAGCCAAACGTGTCTCGGTAGACAGCCCAGCCAAAGAACGGGAGTTCTCTCCGATTACCAATCCGGAATCGGCGACAGACGAACAGCCAGCTTCAGGTGAATGGCCAGCCGGGGACGGTGCCCCAGAACAATCTGTCCCGAAAACAGATCGCAGCTCTGTGCTGCGCGATCGGACTGTCCATTTTCGCTTCCGAAATATCACTTCGCAGCAAGCCGAGAACGCTGTGTCTCGCTTGCTGGGAACACGAGTTCTGGAGCTTCATGATCATGAACTGTGCTTCTCCAGTGGCCGAAATCGTGAAGTTACCCTGACGTTTGATGAAGTCTCAAAGTCCTGTCTGCTGGATGGCTCTGAAGATCTGGTTCAGCAGTTCGCCAAACTGCTGCAACAACTCGACGACGTACGAGATCAGGCGACGGATGACACAATTCGATTCGTGCCACTGGCGAACGTCGAACCGGAAGTTCTGAACAAGGCGTTATTGATCTGGAAGCAGACAAGTCAGGGTTCCGCGAAGCCGCGTGAAAATCTCGATAAGAAACAAGGCCGCACTTCAATCGATCGAGTCATCCGGCCTGCAGGATTCCAGCAGATTCCTGGTGAACCCGCGATTCCGATTGAGACCAATCCACAACAAAACGCGGACACCGCTGCCGAGGCCAAAATACAGGAACCGGCGGATGGCGCAGCTCTGCGGCGGCCCACTTCAGATGTCACTGTGGAAGCGCTGCCAGATCTGGATGTGTTGATTCTTCGCGGCCGTGATCCGGACGTGGACGAGTTGACTCGCATCATTCGCGAAATCGAACGCCTGAGTGCCGAAACAGCACCGGAGATCGATGTCGTCTATCTGCACAATGTTCGGGGAGAGGCTCTGGAAGAACTGATCGCAGATGTTCTGGATGACCTGACGGGGCCGTTGCAGGGTCGCGTCTCGATCACGCCGCTTGTGAAACCCAATGCGTTGTTGCTTATTGGCTGGGGTGAAGCTGTGACAGCCGCAAAGGAGCTGATCGCGCGTCTGGACGAGTCAGTCGAACCGCTCACGCAGATGCGGATTTATTCGCTGAAACATGCATCGGCAAATCGGGTCGAGAACACGGTTCGTGAGTTTCTGAACGACCGCGGCGGTCTTGGCCCTGAAGTCAACATCACAGCCGATGAACGCACGAATTCACTGATCGTAAACGCTGCTCCCCGAGATCTGACCGAGGTCACGCGGCTCATAGAAGGTCTCGACAAAGGAACGTCGGAATCCGTCAATCAGGCCCGAATTGTCCAGCTCAGGAACTCGCTGGCCGTCGATGTTTCGCAAACGATAACGGCTGCAATTACGGCCGCTCGCGGAGGCGTGGGAACTCAGCGATCGGCCGCTTTGGAAATGCTGATGGTCGGTCCGGATGGAAACAGCGTGGTCGCTTCCGGACTGCTGGAAGACGTGAAGCTGACGCCGGACTCAAGAACCAACCGCATCTTTATCACAGGTCCAGCCGACAGCCTGTCGCTGGTGGAACAGCTGATCAAAAGTCTTGATGAATCCCCCGCAGCTTCCGCGCAGATCAAGGTGTTCCAAATCACCAATGGAGATGCCACGGATCTGGTTCAGGTCCTGCGTTCGTTGTTTCCTGAACAGGCCGTTGTTTCGACGGTGCCCCAACTGGCGACGGCCGAAGAGGAAACATCGCTGGTGCCGGTAAGGTTCTCCGTCGATATCCGCACAAACAGCATCATCGCCACGGGAACGTCCGGCGATCTGAAGATAATCGAAGCGTTGCTGCTGCGTCTGGATGAAACCGATTCGCAGGAACGAGTCAACGAAGTTTATCGACTGAAGAACTCCCCCGCACTGGACGTCGCCAACGCCGTCAACAATTTTCTGCGCAGTGAAAGAGTTGTCAATCAGGCGGCTCCGGGACGGCAGAATCCGTTCACGCAGATTGAATCGGAAGTCGTCGTGGTTCCCGAACCTGTCGGCAACGCGCTGATCATCAGTGCCACGCCACGCTACTTTGAACAGATCATGGAACTCGTGGAAGGTCTCGATGCTCAACCACCGCAGGTCATGATTCAGGTGATTCTGGTCGAAGTCGAACTGGACAATCTGCATGAGTTCGGCGTTGAACTGGGTCTGCAGGATTCACTGTTGTTTGATCGAAGCCTGCTGGGCAGCCTTCTGATTCCTGGATACAATTTTAATAACCAGCCGCTGGGGAATGCCAACACTCCAGGCTCACTGGCGGCTCGAGGAAATGTGGGTGGTCAGGCATTGTCGCACTTCAGTCTCGGTCGCACGAGTAATGAAACAGACTTTGGTGGTTTGGTGCTTTCGGCGAGTAGTGAAAATGTTAGTGTGCTGTTGCGAGCCATGAATCAATCTCGCAATGTGGAGATTCTCAGTCGTCCGCAGATTATGACTCTGGATAATCAGCCGGCCTTCATTCAGGTCGGTCAGCGAGTTCCTCGAATTACAGGCACCAGCATCAACCAGGTCGGTCAGGTCAATACCGTCGAACTGGAAAACGTGGGCCTGATTCTGGGAGTGACTCCTCGTATCAGCCCCGAAGGTATGGTGGTCATGGAGATCGACGCCGAAAAGTCGGAGGTCGGGCCGGAGATTGAGGGAATCCCGGTGTCTATCTCAGCAACCGGAGAAGTGATTCGTTCGCCACGAGTCAATATTACGACTGCTCAAACGACCGTCAGTTCCGCCAGCGGCCAGACGATTGTCATCGGCGGATTGATCACGACGAACAACACAACCCTGTCGCGTCGTGTTCCGTGGCTCAGCGACGTCCCTGTCGTTGGAAATCTGTTTCGCTTCGATGGAACGAAGAATTCACGCAAGGAACTTTTGATCATCCTCACACCGCATGTTGTGCGAGGACCCTCAGAAGCGGAATACATTAAACAGGTCGAAACCGCTCGCATGTCATGGATCTCCTGCGACACGTTCAACTGGATGAACACCGACACCGCGATGGTCGGTCAAATGGATTCCTCAACGATTCCCACGATCTATCCCGACCAAACCCCCGGTGCAGCATCAATGCAGCAGGCTGTGCCACTTGCGCCGTCTCCTGATCCGTTCGTCAATCCCAGCGGCGCATCGGACTCTGCGAAAATACCTGGTCCCTCGGAGACCAGGGTGGTGGTTCCCGAGTGGAAAATTGATACTGGTGAAAGTGACGAATCACAACCGACTGAGGAATCAGGCATCAAACAGATGTTGTTCCGCAGGACATCGTCCAAAGGTGCAGACAAAAAGAAACTTGCGAACACGGCTGACTCAGAGTCTGAGACTCAACCCCGGACAAATTCGAAGTCAGACGCCAGGCCGAAGTCTGAAAAGAAGTCGTTCTGGTCACGAAAATAGTGATCGGTCGCAGTTCCTCGTATCCCCTACAAAATCATCGCCGACAACCATGCTTCAACGCTTCACCATAAAACGCAAATGCCTGTTGCTGTTGGCCACAGGACTCTTTGTCGGTGTACCCGGCTGCACGATGATGAACATCAATGCATTGTCGTTTTCGAAGAAGGAACCTGAGTTCCTGACGCCGCGCCAAATTGTCCCGGTCTGGTCCGATACCGTGCTGCATCAGCCCAGCGAACCAGCGACTCGAGGATTCGGGGGACGCATCATGTTCTATGGTGAGGATAAACATAAGGCGATTCGAGTCGATGGGACTCTCGTTGTTTACGCCTGGGACGACAGCAACGGCTCGATGGAGCGCACTCCGGATCGCAAGTATGTCTTTCCTTCCGACAAGCTTCAGACTCATTACAGTCAGTCACGCCTTGGGCATTCTTACAGCTTCTGGGTTCCGTGGGATGCAGCCGGCGGACCATTGCAGCATCTGACTCTGATCAGTCGCTTCGTCAGCAACGATGGCACGGAAATTACTGCGGCTCCAGCCCATGTTGTGCTGCAGGGACCGGGTGAGTTGTCACCGTTTAAGAATGAGATTGTTCAGTCGAAGTCGAAAGCCGACAAGAAAGCAATCGCCCAAAATCAACTGCGTTCTCCCCCTGGTAGAGGAATACAGCAGGTGGGTTTCGAGGTCGAGGAGTCAGAATCTGACGATCAACGATCCTCAATTCCCCTGCGTCACCCGGGTTTGCAGACGTCTGAAATCGGGCTTACCAGCGGCTTCTACCAACGTAACATGCGGGGGCGCCAGACGGAAGACAGTGGCTCGTCCTTCGACGTAAAAGACGCCGCCGATCTCGCGGCACCGGCACCCGAATCTGAACAGCGATCATCCAAATCTGGCCGACAGCAAAAGAAGACTGTCAGTTTCGAGCAGAATTCGAAGCACGGCGCCGACGAGGAATCGGAGGAAGTTCTGCATCCACCGTCAGCTCGTTTACAACCTTTTGAATCCCGGGTTCGAACATCACGAGCAACTCGATCTGCAGGCGATCCGCTGCGGAAGGAACCGCTCCGCGCAGAATGGCTGAATGGTCTTCCGGAGACACCTCGATCGTCACCGAACGCGACTGAATAAACGACTGCAGCGATTCTGAAACACGTGGAGCGTCAGCCTCGTTTCCGTTGAATGTTGACACCGTGTCCACGCCGTCAGGAGCCAGCGTCAGCCGTTCAGCATAAAGACCAGTCGGCCTGATGATTCTCGGCCGATTCAAGGGCGGGCGAGCTTCCTCCGTCAGTCCCGTGATTGACGATACCGCAGCTGTCACCGCAGATTGCCCGCCCACAAATCCTGATGCCGCTTCCGCAGACGTATTGCTGCCAACAAAGTCGCTGACTGACCGCTCATCTCGCAAAAAGCGGCGACCGGATTCCGCAGTCCCCGGTGTCGATGTCGCCCCCGGCCGAATTCGCTTCGATAGTGAACCCCCGAGACTTCGCTCGCCAAACAAGCCCTGGGCATAGCACGAATCGGATAACACCAGCACAAACAACAACGCAACGATGAGCCTGATGTTTGTGCGCCCCGACGCGACTCGATTCTCATTCCGCCTGAACGTCACGACAGAATCGGCCACCGATTCATTCACAGGGATTGGTGCTGGGGTCATTGGTATCTCGATACGTCTTTGATTCTGTCGCTTGGCAAGCAGCTCTTGTCGTGCAATGATCACACTTCAATTGCCCCGTTCAAATCTCGACGCAATCACATGTCCCTGTTGATACGACTGCCTGTTGCAGGAATTGTAGCAATCCGAACGATTGTGTGATGTCTGGTTATTTTGCTTCTCGCTGTTTTTCCTGCGTTTCCTTTTGTTTTTTTCTTGCCTTTTCGTGGTCAAAAAGCTGTGCTTCGCGCTTCTGTTCGAGGGCTTATTCCGCAATGCACTCTTGGCACCGGGTCGGGCCGCTGAAAGAGATTTTCGACCGTGCCCTGACCGGGTCGGCGAATTCCAAATCTGCCCTCTTCCGGGTAATCATCGCAAGTCACAAAGTCAAAGCTTCCGCAATCTGGGCAGGCTGCGAATTTTGTGGCAAATTCGCCCGGAATTCGATAAGGTGACGGCGGCGTTGCTAATTTCCCGCCGGATTTCTCTCGCCTCTTCGAGTACTCCTGATGACCAGTCGCCCCGCTCAATCAACGTCGCCGCACGCCGCATCTCAAGGCGAGCGGCAGGGCGTCCGCCCTCCGAGCACTCCTCCTCTCTCGCACATTCCTCACTCACGATTGCTCAGACACAGACGCATCATCGCCGCGTCACTCGCCGTGATCACCGTATTCTGTATGGCAAATGGTCAAGCGTTCGCACAAGCACCGATGCCAACTCCTCCGTCCGACTTTTCTTCGATTACAAAACCTGAAGTCGCAGCAGCAATCATAATTTCCCCAGAGCAACAAGCTCTGATCACACAGATCATCAATGAACGTGACACCTCGGTCGCTGCAGCCGACGAGGCCGCTCGTCCCGCCATCATCGCGGCGGCTAACGAAAAACTTCAGGCCGTACTGACCGCGGATCAGCAGAGCTTGTTTGTCTCTCTGTTCACAGACAAAAAACTTCGCTTCAACTTCCGCAGCCAGAAGTGGGCCGACGTACTCGACTGGATCGCCAAAGAAGCCGATCTCTCGCTGGTCATGGAAGTTCCCCCGCCCGGTATGTTCAATTACTCCGATTCCAAAGATTACACCACAGTCGAGAGCATCGATCTTCTCAACGGCTGGTTGCTGACCAAAGGCTTCACCCTTGTTCGCCGCGAACGAATGTTGATGTGCATGGATTTGAAGGGCGGGCTGCCTGAAGGTGCTGTTCCTCGCATCACTCCGGAAGAACTGGCGACACGAGGCCGCTATGAATTCGTCAGTGTGCTGTTTCCGCTCGAAGGCCGACCGCCGGAAGCTGTGCTGATGGAAGTCAAACCGTTGCTGGGCAGCTACGGGAAAGCAGAGGCACTCGCACAAACCCAGCAATTGCTGGTTTATGATACAGCGGCCAATCTGCGCGTGATCGAACAGATCGTGAAGAAGGTGCCTCTTCCGGTAAAACCGCCGGGGCCAGCTCCAGAGCCTCCAAAGCCGGTTCTTGTTGTGTATCCGGTTCAGCATGCCAACCCGACGCAGGCGGGTGAAGTTCTGAAACAGATCGTGACCGGAACACTCGTGATCGACGAGAAAGCCCGTCAGATTTCCGTCAACGCTATTCCTGCTGAACAGGAGAAAGCGAAGATCATTCTGGGGCAACTGGAATCCAATCAGGGGCCCGACATGCAGCCACGGTTGCAACTTTATCCTGTTCAGGTTTCCGACGCCGATCAGATGCTGGCCACGCTTAAACTGATCGCTCCGGATGGCCAATATCGGATTGATCCCCTGTCGAGCAAACTGATTGCGTGGGCCTCTGAATCCGATCAGAAACGAATCAGCGAATCCCTGCAGATGATTCAGGCCGAACAGCCTGAGGGAGGAGCCCGGCAGCTTCAGGTGTATGCACTCAAAAATGCCGATCCGACGGCCATTTCAACCATGCTGGTTTACATCGTTCCGACAGCTCGAGTCACAGTGAACACGGCCACTCGAAGTCTGGTCGCATTCGGAACACTGCCCGAACACGAAGCCATCCGCGCGCTGATCGAGCAACTTGAGAAGCAGACAGAAACAGCCGCCGGTGAGAAAACTCTGAAGACTTACCCTGTGAATTCAACAGTCTCCACAACACTGGTGACTTTGATGACGACAGCGGTCCCCAAAGCTCAGGTGTTGTCCGACACGGCGAATCAGCGACTTTTAGTGATGGCAACGGCCGATGAGCATGCTCAGGTCGATTTGCTCGTGAAGTCTTTGTTCACCGCTGAATCCAGCGGAAAACAGTTGAAGATCCACGAAGCCGATCGAATCGATTCGGTCAGCGTGACTTCGCTGCTGACCACGTTGACGCCTGAAGCGACAGTCACTTTTGACGTTGGCAACAAGAGACTTCTGGTCGTCGCCACGGAAGAGGATCAGGCCGATGTCGCCACGGTTCTTGAACAGGTTCGCACTTCCGAAGCCGAATCCGTGCGTTCGCTGAAGTCTTATCCGCTTCAGCCAAAGACTGTTTCCACCACCATCATTTCCCTGCTGCTGCCTCTAGTGCCTAAAGCCAGTGCGATCCCGGACGAAGCCAATCGTCGCCTGCTGATTACCGCTACCGAAAAAGAACACGAACTGATTGCGAAAGTGATCGAACAGGTTCAAAAAGATGCGATTGGAAATCAGCCCGAGCTGAAATTCTATCCGTTGACGAAAGTTGTTGGTCCTGCATCGCTGGCCGTGCTGCAGTCCGTCGCTCCGTTGGCTCGAATCACGTTCCTCCCCGACGGAAACCGTTACAGCGTACTCGCAACTCGCGACGACCATCTGGCGATTGCGTCCACAATCGAGCAGCTCGAAATGAACGCCGCCGACACGCAGCGCGAACTGAAGTTTTACGAAGTGGCCGCCATCGGAGCCACTGATGCCAGCGGGTTACTATCGACGACTTTCACGGACGTCACGTTCGTGGCAACCGCTGAGGGCAATAAGCTGATGGCGTGGGTCTCGCCGGCTCAGCACAAACGCATTCTGGCCACACTTGAGCAATTGATGACCGAGAAGCCGTTCCAGTCGACTCGCACGATGGAGCTGTATTCCATTGCCGAACTGGGACCTTCCGCATCGACGGTGCTGGCTCAGGCTGTGCCGAAAGCTTCGATCTCTGCCGGAGCCAGAGGCGATCAACTGGCGATCGTGGCCACGGTCGAAGATCATGTGAAACTGAAGATCGTGCTTGAGCAATTGCAGGGATCGAAATCGATTCCGCCTTCAAAGACGCTGACCGTACATTCGATCAAGGGGCTCACACCGTCGTCTGTACTTCAAGTTCTGCAGCCACTTGTGGATGCAGATGTCCAACTGACGGTGGATGCCGCCGGGCAGCAGTTGTTTGTCCGCGCATTCCCGGACAAGCAGGACCAGATCAAGACTGTCGTGGAACAGGTCACCTTCTCTCTCGCGGGCCAGACTCAGCGATCGACGAAGACCTATCTGATTGGCGCTCCGAACGCCGACAAGGCCCAGGAAGTGCTGGTGGCACTGTACCCCGATGCGAAGATTGTGATTGATGCCGATCGCAAAATGATCGTAGCGACGGCGACCGAAGAGCAACATGCCACAATCGATCAGATCGCTCAGCAGTTAAGCACGGCTCTCGACGGAGACGTTCCTGTTCCAACCGTATATTCACTGAAGAATGCCAGCGCGACGGAAGTGCAGACTTTGCTGACATCCCTGTATTCGCGGTTCGACGGCGTCCGACTTTCCGTCAACGAAAAGACCGGTCGGCTGATCGTGGTTGCTCGCAAAGAACAACACGCTGAGATTCGCCCGCTGATCGAGCAGCTTGACGGCCCGGCAGAGACCGAAGTGAAGCAGGAACTCGCGGTCTTCCGATTGAATCAGCTCGACGGAATCGCCGTTCAGACAGCTCTGCAGCCACTCTTGCCGAAGAATGCTCAGGTCACGGCTGATCTGATTGGTCGGCAGCTTTTTGTGAGTGCTGCGGCTGACGACATGCCGGCTGTTCGCGAACTTGTGCAGCAGATGATGTCATCTCAGGGATCGACCGAGGGCCTGGAGACTCGCAGCTACCGTCTGCGTCCTTTCGAAGCTGACGAAGCTCAGGAAGTGCTGACGAAGTTGTTCCCGGACGCCAGCATGGTGACCGATGTGTCTCAGGAAATGCTAGTCGCAACGGCCACACCAAAACAGCATGAGACGATTCAACAGGTGGTCGAGCAGATGACCAGCGTACTGCCGATGGACAACGCTCCGTCGGCAAAAGCCTATCCTCTCCGAACGGCCGATGGGGACAACACTGTCGAAGTCTTCGACGCGATGTTTCGCCGATCCGATAACGTTCGAGTTTCCTTTGACTCGAAAACGCGTTCTTTGATTGCGGTCGCTCGCCCGGATCAGCACGCTGTGATTAAGGCCCTGATTAGTGAACTGGAACAATTTGAAGAGAGCGATCCTCGCGAAATGGATGTTATTCAGCTTCGCATGCTGAGTGCTTCGTCGGCTCAAAATGCGATCGAAGGTCTTTATGGTGACAGCTTCACGAAGGACGATGACTATCCCGTCATTCAGGCGGACGAAGATTCGCAGCAGTTGCTGGTTCGAGGCTCGAAGAAGCAACTTCAGGATATCCGCACGCTGCTGATCAAGATGGGTGAAACCGGCTTGTCGCCAACGGGGGATGTGGCAGCTCAGACCAATCGAAATCTCCGAATCATCCCGATTCAGGGCGATATCGAGCCGACGCTGCAGAGAATTCAGGATTTGTGGCCGCGAGTTCGCAAAAACCCTATTCGCGTCCTTCGGCCAGGCGTGGAAACTCCCGCCTCTGAGCCACAGCCGAAAGCGGACGGACAATTCTCCGTGCCACCGGAGGGGGGGGCAACGTCGCCGACATCTTCAGAACCGAGTGAATCGCAGGCTGCCGAGAAAGCATCAGCGGAAACAACAACTGAAGCAACAAACGCTGCGGCGAACATTCCTGCTCCGGACGAGCCTTCACCGGTTGTCATTATTCCAGGCACTGATCGGATTACGATTGCCTCCGACGACATCGAAGCTCTGGATCAACTGGAATCGATCCTGCGCGCCACCTCTTCGTCGCGCACGGGCGGCGCGGTTGGCAGCCGTAATCGAGACTTCTCGGTGTATCAACTACGAAACGCAGGCGCTGAGGAAGTCGCGGAGACGTTGGAATCGATCTATGACAGTCGAGCCGGTATGCTCGCGTTTGGCTCAGTGGTGATCGTGCCGGAAACTCGCATGAATGCGTTGATCGTTTACGGCGGACGTACAGATCGAGATCGCATCGAACAGCTTCTGGAGATTCTGGACACGGAGAAGCTGCCAGATTCGGGACGCATCTTCCGAACCGAAGTGATCACAATTAAGCATGCTGATGCTGAAAAGGTGGAGGATGTGGTCCGTGGTGTTTATCGCACAGAGCTGACGGCGGGAGGGACACGCAGAGCCATCGAAATTCCAACGGGGATTGATTCCTCCGTCGCGAACGTGCTTCGACAAATCAACGCCGCTTCTTCGGCCCCACTGCTGACGATCGAGGTTCAGGAAGAAACCAACTCCCTGGTGGTTAAAGCCCCACAGAATTTGATCGATGAAATTTCTGAACTCGTGACTCAGCTGGACGAAACATCAGCCACAAACAGGGCGCGGGGCGTCACTCTCATCCCGCTCAAAAAGACGAACTCGCGCCGAGTCATGCAGGTCCTGAACGATGTCCTGGATCAGTAATTCGGCGTCTTTAGTTTACCGAAGCAAAGTAGTAGGCACATTTTATGGGCCGCGACCCGGAAAAAGCGGAGCTTTTGCCAATCAGCGGACGGCACACCGAGTGTACCTGCTACTTTTGGAACAGTATTGGCGGTAAACGGTCCTCACGACAACCATCATTGTCGAAGCAGGCATGACGCTGTTCTTGAAGCCGCAGTTCCGAGCTCAAGGCCAGTTTTTCCCGCCTGACAGGGCCGTAAATTGCCAATTTTCGAATCTTTCCCACCGTCGAGCAATCTTTTCGCAATTTGCGTCAATCCCGCAAACACCCACTTTGTTTGCTAAAAATACTGGCTTCTCAGGAGTCTGAAGCCGAGAATAGGGATGAGAACCGGCAGGAGATGCGTTGCATGAATCTGCATCGGACAACAATCTTGATGCCGCCACAACGCTCGCCTAAAGTTCCTGTCTTAAATGCTGATCGCCCAATGACTTGAGCACAGCATCCCGCCGAATTCCCTCCCGCCGAAATCCAACCTACCCTCGGCACCATTCGGACAATCCCATGAGTACTATTTTGAAACGCCCATCGGCGTACCGAGAGATTCCGCGCCGTCTGACGGCCGAAGAACTCGACCACGTCCAGAGGTTGTTTACGTCAGATGGCTTGTCCGCGGTGACCGGCGAATTTGGATTTTCGAACGATCTGCAAACCCTGCAGTCCATCGCGAGTTCTCTGGGCATGACGGTTGTGGACTTGTCCAAAGTGACAGTCCATCGATCGATTCTCGAGGATTTTCCGGTTCGACTGATCCATCGTCACGCGATTTTTCCGATCGACCGCAACTCGTCGTCGATCCGAATTGTGGTCAGCAATCCGTTCGACGTTCAGGCAGCCGATGCTGTTTCGGCCGCGACCGGTATGTTTGTGATGACCGACCTCGCTCTGCCGCACGAAGTAGCCATGCTCATCAAGACTCATCTCGGTGTCGGCGCTCAGACACTGGATGGCCTGATGGCTCAAGCCGCTGAGAACTCCGACGAGATCGAGATCCTTGGGGACCTCAGTTTCGAAGAATCCGAAGCCGCTGCGATGGCTCAACAGGCTTCCGTAGTGCGCCTCGTGAATGATATTCTCACCGAAGCCGTGACCAACCGCGCCAGTGATATCCACATGGAATCACAGGCCTCAGGCATGAAGATTCGTTATCGCATCGACGGTGTGCTTCAGAATCAACCAGTGCCTGCGGAGCTGAATCGCTTTCAGGCGGCCATCCTGAGCCGTTTGAAAATCATGGCTCGCCTGAACATCGCTGAAAAGCGAGTTCCGCAGGATGGTCGTATCAAATTGCGAGTTCAGGGACGCGAAGTGGATATTCGCGTCTCCATCATACCGATGCTGCATGGCGAAGGTGTCGTCATGCGAGTTCTCGATAAGGACGCAATGAAGTTTTCGCTGTCCGGCGTCGGCATGGAAGATGACACGTGCAGTCGATTCCGTGAACTTATCCGATTGCCTCACGGTATCGTGCTGGTTACAGGACCGACTGGCTCCGGTAAGACAACGACGCTTTACAGTTCGCTGGCTGAGATCAAAAGCGAACGCAATAAGATCATCACGACAGAAGATCCGATCGAGTATCAACTCGACGGCATCAATCAGATTCAGGTCAACCATAAAGTGGGCCTGACGTTCGCCGCGTGTCTGCGGAGCATTCTGCGTCACGACCCGGATGTTGTTCTGGTCGGAGAAATTCGCGACTTCGAAACCGCTGAGAACGCCGTTCAGGCATCTCTGACAGGGCACATGGTTTTCAGTACGCTGCACACCAACGATGCGGCCGGTTCTTTCATGCGTCTGGCTGATATGGGTGTTGAACCCTTCCTGATCAGCAGCACGCTCGAAGGAATTTTGGCTCAGAGACTGGTGCGAACTTTGTGCAAGCACTGTCGCGAAGCTTACATGCCGTCAAAAGAGGAAGTGCCGGCAGATTTCCCGCTGGAAGACTACACTTCCGGTCAGCCGATCTACCGAGCAAAGGGATGTCGACAGTGTCGTGGCACTGGATACTCGGGACGTCTGGGCATCTATGAACTGCTCGTCACGAACGACGAAATTCGGGTACTTGCCAGTGAACGCCGCAGTACCACCGAAATTCGAAAGGCCGCCATCGCCAGCGGCATGAGAACTCTTCGTCAGGACGGCTGGCTGAAAGTCGCCTGCGGCCTGACCAGCATCGAAGAAGTGTTGCGTGTGACCAAGGCAGAGTAGTGTCGGGGCGTTCACACAGTCAGATTAAGAAGGTTGTTAAGGGCGGCCAGTGCAGGAGTTCAGTTACATAGCAAGAACGATGACTGGTCAGGACGTGAAAGGACTGATCTCAGCCGATTCGCGCAGTGACGTCATGGCCATGCTGGCTCAAAGGTCGCTGTTCCCAATGACCGTGGCTCCGGCGAAGCAAGCACTTTTCAAGCTGAAGTTCAACCTTCCGATCAAAGCTGATCTGCTTGCGGCAGCTCTGACTCAGTTGTCGGATCTGCTGACGAATGGAGTGCCCCTGCTGCAGGCGCTGGACCTGCTTGCTCAACAGGCCACGCATGACCGGCTGAAAGAAGTTCTGTCGGATGTTCGAGGCCGAATCGCCGACGGCAAACAACTCCATGAGGCCATGGGCTCGCATCGCGACGTGTTCAGTGCTCTGACTCTTTCCATCATCCGCGCGGGGACTGAAGGTGCGTTTCTGGAAGCCGCACTGCAACAGACCGCCGAGTTCCTTGAACGTCAGGAAGAACTTCGCGCCAAGATCAAAGGTGCGATGGCATATCCGGCGTTTCTGGCAGTCGCCGGATTTACAGTAACGCTGGTCTTGATCGTGTTTTTTGTGCCCAAATTTTCTGAATTGTTTGCATCGCTGGAACGGCAGGGGACTTTGCCGACGCCAACCATCATTCTGCTATGGCTCAGCGATTTTCTGGGCCGCTTTGGGATTCTGGTAGCCATGGCGGCGGTCGGTCTGATCACATTGCTCAGACGCTGGGCTGCATCGACGAATGGACGTCAGAAAATTGATAGTATCAAAACGAAGGTCCCGGTCTTCGGGCCAATCGTGCTCAACAGCGCTGTCTCGCGATTCTGCAGGATTCTGGGGACTCTGTTGAGAAACGGTGTGCCCATGCTGAAAGCTTTGGAAATCAGCAGTGATTCGTCCGGCAACGTGGTGTTGGGCCAGGCGATCAGAAAGGCGGCCGAGAATATTTCTGCCGGAGAATCGCTGTCCTCGCCGCTCACTAAATGCGGCCTGATTCCCGCCAACATTATGGCGATGATCAGCATCGCGGAAGAGGCCAATAATCTGGAACGAGTGCTTAGCAACGTGGCTGATGGCATCGACAAAAAGGTGGCTCGTCAATTGGACACCATGGTGCGACTTATCGAACCGGCTCTGCTGATGGTGATGGGCGGTGCGGTGCTGTTTGTGATTGTGGCATTGTTGCTGCCGGTGTTTGAAATGAGTACTTCAATGAGTTAGTTTCGTTTGGCGAGCGGCAGGGCGTCAGCCCTCCGAGTGCGGCAATTCTGTTCGGAGGGCAGACGCCCTGCCGCCCGCCAATGGTATTGTTTTGTTCGCAAGGAGAATAAAATGCAGAAGATGATTATGAAAAACCTGACAGAGACACGATCACAGATTTCAAAGAGTAATGTCGTTCGCAGCGGCTTTACTCTGACCGAACTTCTGATCGTGATGGCGATTCTTGTGCTGCTGGTTTCTTTGATCGGTCCTCGCCTGTTGGGCAGCAAACAGAAAGCCGATATCAATGCCGTCAAAACTCAGATCGGCATGTTTCAGTCAGCCCTGGAACGCTATGCGGTTGATATGAATAAGTTCCCGGCGACAGAAGAAGGGCTGGCCGCTCTGATTTCGAACCCGGGCACTGATGGTGGTTCGTCCTCTGAAGATTCCTCCAGCAGTGATTCCGATAGTGCAAGCACCGGCGGCGACGAAAGCGGTGGAAACTGGGACGGTCCGTACATCAAGACGGAAAAGCTGCCAGCTGATCCCTGGGGCAAAACCTACGCTTACGAATATCCACCAACTCACAACAAGATCAATGTCCCCGACATCTGGTCCTATGGTCCTGACGGTCAGGAAAATACCGACGACGATATCGTGAGCTGGACCGGCGACGGCGAAGGTTCAAGTTCTGATTCGAAAGAATAATCGTCCGTGCATTTCGCAGGGTGGGACCAGCAAGCAAAGCGAGCGCCAGCCCACCATTTCGCATCCTTTGCGATCGAATGCCAGTCCGCAAGTTGTTTTGATCGTGGAGCGATCAGCAACTTTGACAGATTGACGGATTCAAAAGTAAACAAGCTCCCCCATGAACAAGCCGTCGCGCCATCACAATCAACCGCAATTCCGCATCGGATTCTCGCTGTTGGAGTTGCTGATTGTGATGGCGGTGCTGGCCGCTGTGGCGGGGCTTGTTCTTCCGTCCATGCGTGGGCCTCTGGACAAAAGTCGTCTCACCGGCGCCGCGAAAGAACTTCAGGCGTCGTTGGCCAAAGCCCGATCGCTGGCCATTCGAGAAAGCTCACAGGTCTTTTTCCGCTATGAGATTTCCGGTGACCGCTACGTCATTGAACGCGCACCTGTCCCGATTAACGCGATGGTCACGGTACTCGAAGATCCTTCCGGGGCAACGATGACTCCAGCTGGATTGTCCACCGAATCCGCCGAAGCTCCCACACAGCCAATTGATGACACGGCTGCCAATGGCCTGATTTCACTGACTCTGCGAGAAGGTCGACTGCCAACCGGCGTTACGTTTGTGCTGCCCGTCGCATCAGGTTCCGTCACTTCTGAGCCATCGACAACAAGCCGGCGACGCTGGTCCGATCCCATTCGATTTCAACCCAGTGGTCGTACACAAGACGTCACCATTCGAGTCGCCGGACAGCGTGACTTTGTAGTGGACATCACGTTGCGAGGGCTCACGGCCACGGCCAGTTATGCGGCACCCATGCGAGTCGCCCCGCAGCAAGCACCTGCCGCGACGGGTATGGCCGAGGCGTTGCCATGAGATCGTGCAAAGTCTCCGGCGAGCGGCAGGGCGTCAGCCCTCCGAGCACACGACAATGCACTCGGAGGGCTGACATCCAGTCACTTGCCGTGGGGTTACGAACATTGCCCAAAACTCGCCGTGGTTTCTCGCTGATCGAAGTGATCATCGCTACTGCCATCCTGATGGGCAGCGCTGTGGTGCTGGCACGACTTGCAGGAATGGGACGTGATCAATCACAAAAGGCGAGACTGAATTCTGAAGCTCAGCAACTTTGCGAACAAACGCTGAATGAGTTACTGCTGGGAATGCGACCGATGGAACTCGTCGAATCCATGCCGTTGATTCCTCTCCCAGCACCGATTGAAGAAACAGCGGATGGTATAAACGCTCAAGATCCTTTTTCTTCGGCTCAGCAGGAAGACGTTGAACCGACAATTGATGAGACAAATCCGGAGTGGCGTCATTCGGTACGCATCGCACCACTAGCCTCCCAGCCGGGCATGTGGACCCTGACCGTGGAAGTTCTTCAAGGCGATCAGACGCTGCCGCGCCCCCTGCGATTCTCGCTGACTCGCTGGATCTCCGGGCCACCTCCGGAAGGCGCGTTCAATGAGTTGATGCCGGGAATGGATGAACCGGGTTTGCTGCAACCTGGCACGATGCAGTCAGGAGGCCTGCTGTGAGGCCGAGTATCATTCAAGACCGCGTCACGCGGTGTACCTGCGTTCGCATTCGATCATTTGTCACACGCTACTCGAAAACGCTGAATTTCGTAGGGTGTGACGAGCGAATGCGAAGGCACACCCCATGTCTAGTGCAGAAATCAGGCGATATTGAAGACAACCCCCTCATCCGGCCTGTCGGCCACCTTCTCCCCCGATTTCAGGGGAGAAGGGACTCACGGGAAGCGGCCATCTCTGCTCACCAACGACTTTCGGTGAACCTCGCGCACGACACTCGGACCCTTCCGCTGAAACGCCGTGGCTACACGCTGGTCGAAATGCTGATCGCCTCTGTCCTGGTCGCGGCTTTGATGTCCGTCGTCTGGGGCATGATGTCGATGTACAACAGCTATCTCACTGCCGGGCAGGCTCAGGCGACGGAGCAGCAACTCATTCGATCACTGCTGCAAATGATCGAGAGTGATCTGCAAAGCGTCTCCGCACCGGACACGAATCCCAGGGTTGTGCCGAGTCCTGGAATCACGAGCGAATCATCGACACTCTCTGCTGAGCCGCCTGCACTACTTGTTGATCCATTGGCTGTTGATCCACTCAGCACTGGCACAGAGCCAGCCCTGAGCGAGCCCTCAGTCTTCGCGGGACCAGCATCCGGGGAAACGATCGCGATCCCCGGCCAGGTTTCTCTTATCGGCAACAGTTCGTCGATGAAGCTCTCCATTGAGCAGCCGAAAAAAGAACTCCCACCTGTTCTCAACTCCAATCCGATGACCTCAGACACGTCACTCGCTGCGGGTGATGCAGGCGTTCCCGCTGCCAGCACAACACCTGAGCCGATGGCTTCGCCTGAAGACACGATCAGCGTCGAAGGAGTTGCTCCGAAGGTCTCCGAATATCAAACCATTATCTGGCAGTTTCAGGCTCCTGGAATGATCGCGGGCAATCAGGCTCTTCAAGCAGGGCTTTATCGAATTCAAACGGAATCGCTGACGCTGCAGACTGCTCTAAGCCAGCAGGATTCGCCCCGTGAAGATTCCGTCGCAGAAAGCGACGAATCGGTCGATCGCAGGACTTTGGAGACGCTGCTGTTTCCTCCCGCGAATACGCAGGCGGAATCCGGCGGAGCTACACCGGCCTCAGATGGCCCGGTTCAGAACGTGCCGAAGTTCGACCTTATTCCAGAAGTCGTAAGTTGCCGCTTCGAGTACTTCAGCGGTTCGTCGTGGGCATCGACCTGGAACAGCGCACAACAGCAGTCGCTGCCGCTGGCGATTCGAGTTCGGATGCAGCTTGTCACGGCGGCCGATCTGGAGAAACTAAAACAGATCTTTGGCGATTCGACTTCGCAGGACTCACCGCTTGATGAAGCCATTGATGACAGCCTGTCAACGACTTCGCCGTCCGCCGTTTCGCCGCCAGCAACGACCGAGGATCCAACGACCGATCCGCTGGCTACGATCCAGACGCGACAAGTCGAACGGATCATCCTGCTTCAACCTGTCAGCGGCCATATGCCCGAACCGGGAACCGGAAGTGATGCCTCTGAACCGGAGGCTGCGTTATGAGAATTCGGCGAGCGGCAGGGCGTCAGCCGTCCGAGTTGACTTCTCTTCGTACCCAGCTCCGTGTGGTTGCGGATCTGGCTGCTCGGAGGGCTGACGCCCAACCGCTCGCTGACAAATCGCGGCGGGGTGTGGTGCTGATTGTTGTGCTGGTGCTCGTGATGATGGTCGCGCTGGCGGGCTTTGGTTTTCTTTCAGCCATGTCAACAGAGTACGAAGCCGCGCGGCTGAACGGCAGCGTGCGCCAGGCTCAGCAAACGCTGGCATCTGCCGAATCAACACTGCTTTGGTTTGGTGCTCTGTCCGAACGAGAACGAAAATTTCTGGGAGGTTCGCACCATAATCCTGCGTTGTTTCGAGGTCATTTGGTGGAACCACTAGCGGAGTTGGGCCAGGGAAATTCCTCCACAGCGTTCGCCTCGAATCCGCTCATGGAACAGCCCATGAGCACAGATCCCGCATTCGTCGATGATCGCTGGAGATTCTCCGTGGTCTCGCTTGATCAGACTCCCGAACAAAACAGCGTGCTCCGATTTGGGCTGCAGAATGAATCGTCGAAGCTGAATTTGAATGTGTTGATGAGATGGGAGCAGGCCAGTCCCGGCGCGGGTCGAATGTCGTTTATGCAGCTTCCCGGAATGACCGAAGCCATTGCCGATGCGCTGCTTGACTGGCTGGACGCTGATGATCAAACACGCGAATTTGGTGCGGAGACGGAATATTATCAAACGCTCGATCGACCTTATCGAGCCGCGAACGCTGTCCCGCAGCACTTGAGCGAACTTCTGTTTGTGAAAGGAGTCACTCGGCCACTTTTGATGGGACACAGTGCCACAGGTGATCAATCAACGCAGTCAACAGAAGCTCAATCACCACAGTCGCAGTTTCGATCCATTGATGCAAACGGCGATCTCTCTTCCAATCCAGTCGGGGCTACAGGAACGAGCTGGGTACAGCACCTGACTCTGCACTCTGCCGAACGCAATCGCAACAGCCACGGGCAACCGAGAATTTCATTGAACGCGACCGGTCTTGCGGAACTGGAACAGCAACTCACTGCAGTGCTGCCGGAGAATCTGGCTCGATATATCCTGCTGGCTCGCGTTTACGGCCTGACGCTTTCGGCGGAAGCCCAAAGAGGAGTTGAATCGTCTGCTGCTCCCTATGCATCTTCGATGGTGGCCGCGTTTCCAGTGGCCTCATTGGCCGATCTGATCAACTCCACGGTGCAGGTCTCGTCGGCCACCGGACTGATCGTAGTGCAGAGTCCATTACAAAGCAGCAGTCCGGACTTCGCAACGCTGGCCGCTGGCTTGTTTGACATGACGACTGTGAATCCGGAATCAGTCGTCTCCGGTCGGGTCAATCTGCAAACAGCAGCTGAAACAGTCTTGAGAACAATTCCGGGGCTGACACCGGAAGTGGTGACTCAGATCATCACTCAGCGTGCCACATTAGATCCGATTGAAGCAGGAACTGTGGCTTGGTTGCTTTCTCGCAACGTGCTGGATCCGACAACATTTCGTCGCGTGTTTCCGGAACTCACCATGGGCGGAGATGTGTTTCAGAGTGACGTAATTGTTCATCGAGCGATCGGCGGTCCGATGCTTCGGCGAAATCTGATTCTCGATGCTGCATCGACACCTCCGCGACGCTTATACTGGGCCGAACTGACGGATTCACAATTGCCGTATTCACAGGAGTTGTTGCTGCCAGGGGTTCAATAGGGCATCACATTCATTGTTCATTCACACACAAGCGCCGAATCATTATGCCACGACTTCTTGTCATCAACTGGAATGCTCGCACGCTGCGATACCTTCATACGGACGCGGATCGTCAGGGGCGGATGCGCGTCATGGACGCGGGGCAGGAAGAACTGACCGCCGATGGAGAACTCAGCGCAGCGTTAGTCAGTGGCGTTCAGCAACTCGTGGGGCGACTCAAGGCCGACAAATCAAAGCTGCTGATTCTGATGAACCGTGGTTCCATCGATTCGGCGACATTCTCCGTTCCGCCGGCGAGTGATTCGGAACTGCCCGCCCTCGTGCAGAACATGGCCGTGCGTGACATCCCCGGTGCGACCGATCTGACGCCGATTGACTTTATCGCCTATCCCAGACGCCCGGATGGCACTCGCAACATCAGCGCGATGGCTTTGGTGGCAGAAGATCTGATGCTTGTTCGGCAACTAATGGCTCAGTCCGGCTGCAAGTCACATCGAGTTCTCGTCAGTACTCATCCACTGCGAACGTTTGTTCCGGAACTGTTGCGCATCGAACAGAAGAACAGCGGCAACTCTGATTCCGCCACGCTGATCATCAGCCGCGGCGACGACGTTGCGGAGGTCCTGTTGTGCGCGGATGGACTTCCGTTGCTGTCGCGAACCATTCGACTCGCTGCCGATGTTCCTCAATTGGAGATCAACCGGTATCTGCGTTCCGAAACTCAGCGAACGTTGATTTCCGCTGGTGGCCAGATGGCCCAGCCCGCAAAGATTGCTCACGTTGTCATCGTGGGGAATGAAGCACAAACGACCGGACTTGATCATGTGCTGTCGGATCACTTTCAGGTTGTCGCGGCTGTCGTGCGACCCAACTCACTGCTGGTCGATCCGACTTCGTCTGAACCGTCTGCCAACCTCGTCAATTCTGGTAATTTCGCACCATTGCTGGCCGCAGCATACGAAGACGCATCTGCGGTGACGCCCGCGATCGACTTTACAAATCCTCGACGTGCTCCTGTTCAGACCAGCCCGATTAAGAAAATCATCGCTGCTGTCGCTGCTGCTTCATTACTTGTCGGCGGAGGATTTTATTACGTCTGGTCGCAGTTCAACGAGATTGACGAAGAGAATGCCCGGCTGGTAACGCGGCTCAATGAGCTGAATGAGATTGTCAAAGACACACAGTCACGACGGAACCTTGTCGCCAGCGTTGCGGCCTGGGAAAAAAATCGCATGAGCTGGCCGGATGAGCTGCGAGATCTGACCGAGCGGATTCCTTCTTTGCCAAACCTGACCGTCCAGCAGTTGACCATTTCGTCAGCCGGACCGGGAACCGCCGTCGCGACGTTTCGAGGTGTCGGCGCGTCTCCGGAGATTATCGCGCAGATGGAGAACAATCTTCGCGACAAGTATCACGACATTCGCATCCCGGGTGTACGAGAACAGCAGGAAGGCAACAAGGTCGTCTCCACTTTTCAGGCGACTCTGACGATTCGAAAACGAACACCATCGCAGTATGCATCCCCCGCTCAATCTGCGGATGCAAAGGGGAAGCAGCAATGAAACCCAACCGACAGCGGATCCTGCTTGCAATGCTCGCACTCATGGCCGTCGTTCAGGCGGGCGACTGGGTTCTGAACACCATGATTCAGGGCCCTCTGCAACTTCGCCGTGGAAAAACCGAACAGCTGCAGGCTGACATCAGGAAGCGTGAAGCGTCTCTGGCAGAAACTCGCAATGCAGCCAGACAGATTGATGGCTGGATGAAGCAATCGCTGCCTTCGGACCCGGAAGTGACTCGTTCCGTGTATCGCAGCTGGCTGTTGAGTCTGATCCGAACTACAAAACTGCGAAACGCGACTGTTGACTCCGGCTCAGCCTCGACACGCAAGGCGAAGGACAACAAGGTGCTGTTTCGCAGCATGCCATTCAGCGTTCGCTGCCGAGGTTCGCTGGCGGAATTCAATGCCTTTCTGTTTCAGTTTTCTAACGCCGGACATCTGCATCAGATCTCCAGCATGACGCTCAATCCCATCGGAGCGACAGGCCAGTTTGATATTTCGCTGGGCATTGAAACACTGCTGCTCGTCGGACGAAAGGGGGACACTCTGAACACTGCGCCCTCGGAGCTTCTGGCATCGAAAGAGTTCAGTCACTATCAGCCGATTGTCAAAGACAACATCTTTGGTATCGGTATCGACAACACCGACCCAATGCAGCATACGATCATCAGCGCGATCACATTCAGCAATGGTACGCCGCTTGTCTGGATCACCGAACAATTGTCGAGCCGCACGATTCAGGTGGGCGCAGGAAGCGACTTCGATACCGTTGCCCTGAGTGGTCGCGTGATTGAAGTCCATGATCAGGATGTGATCATCGAAACGTCCGGCGAGCGAATGCAGTTTCCGATCGGCAAACCGTTTTCAGAAGGCATTCCAGCTGTCAGACGCTAGCCGAAATACTGGCTGCAACTGGTGAGCTGCAAGTGTCAACCTGCCGGTACCCTGCGATTCCTGTCACGCGATCACAGGCGAAAATCGCATTCGTACCGGTGGGCTGACGCGACACCGCTCGGGGGGTATTCTTTACTTCTTCTTCAGCGACTGCATGTACTCCACGACGTCCGCGAGTTCCTGAGTCGTCATGGTCTTCTGCAGGTCAGCGGGCATCATGCTGATCTTTTGCTTGACCAGTTCTTCGACGTCCGATTTTTTGAAGGTTCGCACCAGGGCGTCGTCGCCTTTGATGCTGACTTCTTCGTCGGTGTTGCTGATCAGCATTCCATTGACCGTTGTCCCTGAGGCCATCACGACCGTCCACAGCTCAAAATTGTGGCTAATGCCGGCACTCGGGTAGAGCACGGATTCGAACATCGCTTCGCGGCTGAGTTTGCTGCCGATTTCCGTCAGGTTCGGCCCGATCTCCCGGCCCATGCCATCCACGACGTGGCACTTGTGGCACGTGCCGGTTGAGAAGAACACCATCCGTCCGTTGGGCAGATTCCCCGCCATTTTCGTAAGTTCGCCGATGGGCAACGTCGGCATGTTGTCCTTTGACGGAGGCAGCGGGAACAATCGCTGAGCTGCCTCACGAGCATTTCGGTGCGGAGAACTATGCAGTGCTGCCGCCACGGACTGCTCCAGTTCTGGATCAAGAGTCTTTTCGTCAACAAGCTTCACCAATTCCATCGCCCCATTGCCAGCCTTCGAAGCGGCTTTGACCGCAGCTCGGCGGACATCGATGTTCACTTCTGCGTTCTTTACAATCGGCAGCAGAAGGCCACTGATTGCGCCGTTCTGTGAATTACCCAGTGCGTCAGCGGTTGCAATTGCCACGGTGGTGTCTTCGATTCGCAGCGCGTCGTCGATCAGAGGCCACTGCTTGAGCTCAAGTAACGCAGACACGGCCTCGACGCTCAATTGCGGGGACGCAGTTGATTGGGCCATCTTGAGAAGATCCGGGTATGCGTCCTCAAATCCGCCCTTCTTGACCAACTGAACAAACTGAGAAGTGCCTTCTAGCTTTTTGAGCGTCGACTGCAGCACGGCCTTAACTTCCGGGGAATTGAACTCTGCTGGATTCAGCCGCTGAAGTGCTTCCCCTACGATCAGATCCGCCTGCGTTTTGTCATAGGAATCGACTGCAGCTTGCTTCAGGAGTTGCGTGATTGCAGTCTGAGCCTGAGGTGCTGGCTGAAAATCAAGCGACCGGAAAAACTTCAGGATATCGGCGCGGTTCTGATTCACCTGAGCTTCAGTCTGGTTCAGATGACCTCTGGCTCGTGATTGAATCCCCACGACGAATTCTTGTGGAAGCGATGACTCTCGGCCTCGTCGAACAAGGTCCAATGCCACGTCATAACTGTAGCGTTCTCGCTTGGCGAGTTTCTGTCGCATCGCATCATGAAACGGCCCAATCACGGCATCCCAGTGTCCATCCGCCGAGATTCCCACGGCTTCAAGGAGCCATCGATCGCTCTGTGTGTTTGCCAGGGCAAGCTCAACCCAGAGCCGACTTCGATTGCCATCGCTCAAAGGCCGCAACGCGAGTGCACAATCACGTCGGACCTGCGGTGACTGATCCTTCACCAGCTTTTCAACGACCGGAACGACGTCAATACTCATTCGGCGAGCCAATCGCAATCCAACAATCCGAATGTCCTTGTCCTTATCTGCAATCGCGAGGTCCAGATACTTCTGAGTCTTCCCGTCGATCTGACCCAACAGCCAGAGGGCTCGTGAGCGGAATCGTGGATTCGGGTCGGATTCAAACATCTTCGCCAACACTGTTTCAGCCGCAGCGCCGGATTCCTTCAGCTTGGTAAAGGCCAGATAGCGAGTCGCATTATTAGGACTCTTCAGAGCTTCAGCGGCTCCTTCGATTGTTGAAAAGTCATGCTTCGGCACCGAATACTTCTGGCTCGGCAGAGAGACGCGGAACAAGCGGCCTCGATCGACGTCACCCTGACGATGGCCGCCGACACCGGGATCATACCAGTCGGCCACAATCAAAGATCCATCCGGAGCCACGCAGACATCGGACGGACGGAACCACTGATCGCGAGTCCCATTGAGAATATCGTTGATCTCGGCCTTGTAGCCAGCACCGTCATCGCTCACGGCGTAACTGCGGACGACGTTCGGGCCGGCGTCGCAGTGAATGAGTTGATTGATGAATCGCTCGGGCAGCTGATCGCCTTCGTAGATCAGGATGCCGGTCGGTGAACCAGCTCCGGTCTGCAGCAGATTCGGGACCACGCCAGGATCGTTCAGATGCCAGTGGCGGCGAGGAATTTCTTCTTCCATATTCGTGCGAGGCGTCTGCCAGCCGGCTCCAGTGATCTCGTCCTTGTAGCCGTAGTTGCCGTATTCCATCACATAGTTGATCCGTACGCCTTTGTTGCCGTCGTCATCGTTGTCGGACTGCCAGACCGTGCCGAAGCTATCGACGCACAGTTCCCAGTTGTTTCGAAAATTCCAGCCGAGGGTATCGACTTTGCTGCCATCCAGTTCACAGCGGAACGCCATGCCTTCCTGATAGGGCTTGCGAGCAGCTCGGACTTCGTTGCCCGCAACGTCAACGACGATCGAACCATCAGGATTGTGCAATTCTTCTCCGGCATTGCCGAAGTTGAAGTATAGCCGACCATCCGGGCCGAACTGAAAGCTGTGAATGCCGTGATCGTGTTGAGTGCCCTTGATGCCGGTGAACAGAACTTCCTTGCGATCTGCTTTCGAGTCGCCGTTGTCATCGTAGAAACTGAACACACTGTCTCCAGCAGACACGATGACTCGATTGCCTAGCACGCAGACGCCGTGAGCCGAATCGATATCGCGGCCCTGATAGAAGACGGTTTCCTTGTCGGCCATGCCGTCGCCGTTGGTGTCTTCCAGAATCAGGATGCGGTCGCCTTCGACGCGCTCAGGATTGCTGCCGTTGGCGAAGCGACGATAGTTGACGACTTCGCAAACCCAGATACGTCCGAGATGGTCGATGTCGATGTTCGACGGGCTGAGCAGCATCGGTTCTGCCGCGAACAGCTTCAATTCGACCCCGTCTGCAACATCCAGACCAGCAACCGCGCCTTCCGGCGTTCGATCGTTTGTCGGAGATCCGGGGGCAGCAGGCGGCGCTTGTGTATAAACGTAGAACTGCACACTGGTGCCCATTCCCTGATCGCTGCCGCCATTGTCCAGACCAGCTCTCGCGACGAACTTGTCATAGCCCTCGGGCAGCTCAAAATGGATCACCGAGTTCGCATGAGTCCCGATCCCGAATTCCACCGCCTTGCCATTGATTCGCAATGAACCGCCGTCAACGTTGACGTTGACGCCCACATTGCCCCAATCGGAGGCCGCTGATTTCCATTTGAGGTCCGTCAGTTTGAGTTCGCCCTTGCTGCCGATAAGTTTTGGCTCGGCCCAGTCGGCCCAGTCACTGCCATATCCGTTGTCGCCGTCGGTGACAACGAGATACAGATTCTTCGCCCCTTTAATGTCGGCTTCGATCGTCACGGCGTGACCGGGAGTTTCCCCGGTGATCACCGCCGTCGAGGCAATCGGTTTCGCTGGCTGAAAACCCAAAACGGCACTGTTGAGTATAAGAAACGGCAGGCAGAACAACGCACGAAACGCGATCACGAGGCAGATCCTCCAGTGGAAATCGGAGTCAAATATGGAAGTGGTCAGGCAAGGCAGCAGAATTCATGACTATCGACAGACGACAGTCGCCGAGAAAAACACAGCGTATGCTGGCGTCAAATTCTTGTTTTGACCAGCGAACACGACATGACTCAATCGAATGCGGCAAAAATTCAGGCGATTGACTATGTTCCTGCGAGACCTGATCACATATCGTGCAACATCGTGCAGGCAAATGCATGTTCGCCAACGCATCAGGAGTCTGTCCCGATACTCCGCGATCGTGAGCGGCAAGGCGCTAGCCGCCGGTGTACACAGCAGAAATACCTGAAAAAACGGCGGCTAGCTTGCCGCTCACAAGAACACCGGTATTCAGACAGACTCCTGGGAGAACTCAATGACGACATCACTTGAAACACCACACGCTTCCGTTCCGCTGCGGCGACGGTTGATCATGATGCTGATCACGGCAGGCGTAGCCATCTCGGTCCTGCTGACTTCGCCCGCCGTCTTCGCTCAAGGAAGCCGCAGCAAGGACAAGGAGAAGGACAAAGAAAAGGATAAAGACGGCCCCAACAGTCAGCAGCTGGAAATCCGCATGACCAAGGCTGAAGAGATGCTGCTCCAGGAATATATGGAAGTCGCCAAAGAATACCTGAAGAAGGGTGAGAAAGAAGAAGCACTGACCGTGCTGAAACGAGTCGAACACATTAATCCGAAAGTGGAGGGTCTGAAACAGGAAATGGACCGGATCGGTGAAGAACTCATGCAGGAAAATGAAGCAAAGGTGGAGCTCGACGTTTCCAAAGGCTGGGGCAATCCAATCTGCGAAGTCAGCGAAGGCAAGGCATTTCGACTCGCTGCAACTGGTGAATACAAGATGATCTACTCGACAACCATTCCGCTCACCGGATTGCCGACGAAAGATCCGGCTGCTGATCATGTTTCGGTCGGTCCGTTCGGAGCATTGATTGGCGTTGTCGTCACTGACGGAAAGCCCGGAGATCCATTTGTGGTTAACGCCGGTCTGGAACATACACCGAAGAAGAGTGGACTGCTTTTTCTGCGAGTCAACGTTCCCGCTGCCGCAAAGTGTACCGGCGACATCAAGCTGCAACTCAGCGGAGCTATCACGTCCGTCGCCAAAAAACGATGATCGTCAATTCCAATTTTCAAATCTCAAATCTCAAATCTCAAATCTCAAATCTCAAATCTATGGCACTCACACGCATCGCCAGCATACTTCGCGACGGACAACCGGGAACCTCACTCATCACCAAAGGCTGGGTGAGGACACGCCGCGACTCCAAAAACGGGTTCTCGTTTATTGAACTCAACGACGGCAGCTGCCTCAAGAACCTGCAAATCGTCGTCGAAAACACTGTGCCAGGATACGAGACGTCGATCAAAGACGTCACCACCGGAGCCAGTGTCGCGATCGAAGGCATACTCAAGGATTCGCCCGGCAAAGGCCAGCGAATTGAGCTCCATGCGTCGTCGCTGACGGTACTGGGAGTCGCCGATGCCACGACGTATCCGCTGCAGAAGAAGGGACACAGCATGGAGTTCCTGCGTGAGATCGCTCACCTGCGCCCCCGCACAAACACGTTCAGCGCGGTCGCCCGTGTTCGTAACTGCATCAGTTGGTCGATCCATAACTTTTTTCAGACCCGAGGATTCCTGTACCTTAACACACCGATCATCACGACCAGCGACTGCGAAGGCGCGGGCGAAATGTTCCAGGTGACGACGCTGGATCTGGCGATGCTGGCGAAAAAGCAGATTGAGTCCATCGACTGGAAACAGGACTTCTTTGGCAAGCCGGCATCACTCACTGTAAGCGGACAACTGGAAGCCGAAACATACGCGACTGCGATTGGCGATTGCTACACATTCGGCCCGACGTTCCGAGCCGAAAACAGCAACACAACACGGCATCTGGCGGAATTCTGGATGGTCGAACCGGAAATGCCTTTTTACGAGTTGCCTGACAATATGGATCTGGCCGAAGCGTTCATCAAGACAATGATCAACGATGTCCTCGAAAAATGTCCGGATGACATGGCGTTCTTTAATGAACGCATCGACAAAACCGTACTGGCGAAACTCGAGAACATCCGCAGCAAAGAATTCATCCGCCTGCCCTACACGGAAGCAATTGACATCATTCAGAAGTGCGGCAGGAAATTCGACTACGCTGTCGAGTGGGGCAGCGATCTGCAGACAGAGCACGAGCGATTCCTCACCGAAGAACATTTCGGTCAACCCGTGATTCTGTTCAACTATCCGCGCACGCTGAAACCGTTCTACATGCGATGCAACGACGACGAAAAAACCGTGCGAGCCATGGATGTGCTCGTCCCCGGCGTCGGCGAAATCATTGGCGGCAGCCAGCGTGAAGAACGCCTGGACGTGCTCATCCATCGTCTGCACGAATGCCATTTGAACCCGGACGACTACTGGTGGTACACCGACCTCAGAAAATACGGAACCGTCCCCCACTCCGGCTTCGGCCTTGGCCTGGAACGCGCCGTGCTGTTGATCACCGGCATGACCAACATCCGCGACGTGATTCCGTTCCCGAGGACACCGGGACACGCGGAGTTTTGAGACGTGGCGATTGATTCAGATGGCAGGATGACATCGCTCAGGTCAAGGGTTGAACAAGAACATGATTACCGAGATCAGATTCCAGAATTTCAAGAGCCTGCGCGATTTCAGTTGTAGCCTTTCGCGACTGACAGTGATTGTCGGCCCGAATGCGTCGGGTAAGACCAGTGTACTTCAGGGAATAAATTATCTTTCGCTCGTCAGTCGCCATCGCACTCCTATTGAGATCTTGGACGTATTTGCTGGGCCTAACAGTTTCGACTTCTTGCACAGTTCAGATGGTTCGAGACGCATGCTACTGAGTTGCTTTACCCGCGAAGATGGATTCAATTTCTCTGCAACGAAGCAGGAACGAAAGACTTCGAGAAAGTCACTGCCGAACTCGCAATGGGAAGCTCAAACTTGGCTTAGTCCCCGGGGGTCGAAAGCGCATTTGCCGGTTCACAGAATAGCAGATAACAACGCTTCCAAAGAAATCGCTGCCGTCGCGTTCCTGCAGTTTGAACCTCGCATTCTGGCTTCGGCATCGTACAGCAGTGAATTGTATCCGAATATTGTCTCGAATGGAGAGGGATTGGCTTCAACGGTCGCCTCAATCGCTCTCAGCCGCCCGGAAGTATTTGAAGTGGTCCAATCTAACTTGCGGCAGATTGTTCCACATTTTCAAAGGATCCGATTTCGTCGGGTAAAGATTGTGCGAGACGAGTCAGAAATCATCAGGATTGGTGAAGAAGCAATAACCAGAAAAGTAGCTCGAGAGTATCCTGCGGACGAACTACTATTTGACTTTGATCAACGACAAGAAATACCCGCTGCAAATGTGAGTGAGGGAACGATTCTTGCTCTTGGCCTATTGACAGTTCTGCACGGTTCGTTCAGTCCTCGCATAATTCTCCTTGACGACATCGAAAAAGGGCTTCATCCGAACGCGCAGCGAGAATTGATCGGAATGTTGCGAGAGATTCTTAAACGGCAACCCGACCTTCAGATCGTTGCGACGTCACACTCCCCCTATTTCCTCGACTTCCTTGATTCCACTGAAGTGCGGCTGATGGCGATAGGTCCGGACGGATTCTCACGCTGCGGTCTCCTGACGGATCATCCGGATTTTTCAAAATGGAAAGACGAAATGACACCCGGGGAGATGTGGAGCTTCTTCGGAGAAAAGTGGCTCGTTGAGGAAAAGGTCTGACGACTAATGACCTCAATCTGTATCGTCTACGAAGATCGCGCGGATGCTGACATTGCAACGTATCTTGCCGACCGAGTGCTTGCGGATTCTGTTTCGTGGCTGGAGAGGGAACCGAATCAGGATCTGCAAGCCGATGATTCACCACTGAATGCTTTGCGTGAGTGGATTCGTGAATACAAAGGCCGCCGATTGAAATGGTCGGAAATAGATGACTTGGCTGCCGAAATACGACTACCGAAACTTCGTGGATTCTTTGATGGTCAGAAGGGCGTTGCTGATGCTCGAAGTGCGAGACGTGCGTTGCGCGTCTTGACTCAACTTTTCGGTAACATTGGAGCGGCAGTTCTGATGCGAGACTCCGATCAGGACAAGAGTCGCCGCGCCGGCCTGGAACAGGCTAGGCATGAACACTGCCGCCAGCCTGACGCATTTCCGGTTGTCATCGGCGTGGCAAACATAAAGCGAGAATGCTGGGTGTTGTCTGGGTTCATTGCCAGAACGCAGGCAGAGGAAACAGCGCTGGAAACTGAAAGGCAGAAACTCGGTTTTAATCCACTCACTCGATCCGAGGAACTTACGGCGAAGCACGATCCCGACAATGATCTTCGCAGCGCAAAGCGTGTCCTGAAGCAATTCACAGATTCGAATGCGGAACGCGAAAGGGAATGCTGGACGACAACGCCAATGAATCATCTTCGCGGCTGCGGCGCAAACAACGGGCTGAGCGAGTATCTGGACGAAATCGAACGCATTCTATTACCTGTTGTCCGCCGGAGGGAATGATGGCCCCTGGCCGCTTTTGCATCGGCAGGATTAAGATTTTGGGTTGAGTCTGTAGGCCGGACCAAGCGCAGCGCCGTTCCGGCAGTTGCCAGACACCTGCCGGAACGGCGCTGCGCTTGGTCCGGCCTACCTCAAAAACGAACCTTCACGTCGCGCGCAGGACGATCACGGTGCGGTCGTCGTGGGGTAGGACGCCGTTGGCGAATTCATCGACGGCGGTCAGGAGATTGTGCATGAGCTCAACAGAGTCGAGTCCGCATATTGCAAGAACATCATCAATCCGTGATTCGCCGAATTGCTCATTTGCGGCGTTGTGCGTTTCAGTGATTCCATCAGTATACAGCACAATCTGATCGCCAAACTGCAGATAGAATGAAGACTCATTGTACTCAGCATCCTCCATAACCCCCAATGGGAGGCCACCGGACTTGTCGAGCGAAATCACGACGTCTGCGGCGCAACGCTTGACGCGTGGTGGATTGTGACCGGCACTGGCGTAGACCAGCTTTCGTGACTGAGGATCATAAACTCCATAGAATGCGGTGACGAAAGCTTCGATGCGATTGGTGTATCGCGTCGCCAGATGGCGGTTGAGATATTCGAGCACGGCTCCAGGTGGGCTTGCAGGACCGGGATGCGTATGAGCCATGCAGTGTGTCACGGCCATCATGACGGCAGCCGGCGTTCCATGGCCGCTCACGTCACCGATGAAGAAACCCCATTTGCCCTCGGGTAGTTCGAAAAAGTCATAGTAGTCTCCTCCCGCGCGGCTGGCAGGTTGATAGTAGGCGGTGATCTCGAGGCGAGGAATCTTCGGCAGTTCCGCGGGTAACAGAGCATGCTGCAGTTGTGCCACGGACTTCAGCTCGCGATCCAGTTCTTTGTAAGCCGCTTCGAGCTGCGACTTCAGGACCAGTGTTCCCGTCGCGCGGCCGAAGAGGTTGCTCCGCCAGACAAGGTCAGGAATCTGATCGGGATCGAACGCAGCTTTTTCACGCTGCAGGAGAATCACGGCATTCAGCGATTCGCCGTTGTCGAACATCGGGATGGCCAGCAGGGAACGAAATCCGTCAAGATATTCAAATGCCGGATCAGTGGCGGGCACCTGCAAGTCATCGATCAATGTGGTTTCGTTACGGTAGCAAACATCCGCGAGGATACCGCCGCGCAACAACGGAAGCTTGTTCTTTTCGGACCACGGATTGACGCTCTGTTCCCACGTTGTGCTGCGGGTAATTCGGAATTCCGGATGCTTCAGCTCTCGTCGGCTCAGCGACAATCTGCGGTCAATCGGCATCAACTGCTGAATGCGTTGGCCATAGCTGCGAACGAGTTCCTGCGGATCGGATTCCTGGCTGATCGAACGCATGGTGTCTTCCACAACGGCCAGGCGATCTTTCCAGTGTGAAACTTGTGTCATCTGAATAGCCACCGAATTAAGGATGCAGCAATCACCAGCAATAAACTCAAGTCTTTGAGAATCTGACCGGTATGGAAACAGCAGTATAGCAGTCCCGGCGTGGTCTCCGAAGCATGATGAACGATTGCTCGTGATCAGCCTGTAAGGTCGATTGCAGTTACCACCGTCGAAGCAGATAATTCGTTTCGGCGAAATCAGCTCATTCATACAGGACTTCAAAAATGTCGGTCAATTCAAAGACGGTTCAGGGGCGTCGAGACGTTTCGTTTCAGACCCTGGAGGATCTTGTGGCAGATGCCGAGAGACTGGTGGCGTCGCCGAAGACGCGGACGATTGGTAACTGGCCTCTGGTGAAGCTTATCAAGCATCTGTCGCAGACAATTCATAATTCCATCGATGGCTTTCAGTCAAAAGCTCCGTTGTGGATCAGGCTCATTATGCCGCTTTTTAAAGGGCACGTACTGAAGGCCAAAAAAATGAGTCCGGGGATTAACCTGCCCAAGGCAGCTGAGGCTGATGCATATCCCGAAGCCAGTTCGCTCCAGGAAGCTCTCGACGACCTCCGCCGTGCCGTCGCACGCACGAAAACGGAACGTATGGAGGCCGTGCATCCGGCGTTTGGGAAAATGACTCACGATGAATGGACCACACTTCATCTGCGACACTCGGAAATGCACCTGAGCTTTGCGTTGCCGAAGTGAAATGACACGGCTGGTCAGTTTACGAATTTGTAGGGTGTGACAAGCGCCATCGCAGGCACACCATGACTGTGATTCGGTGTGCTTGCGCGTTGCTTGTCACACCCTACAAGTTGCGCATCGTCAATATTTTGCCGACGGTGGGTGAAATGACCTCGCAGTTTGCCTGCGTTCGCCCTAAGCGGTAGAATCTGTGATTCTGTAGCTTGGACATTCATGTCCGAGATTTGGCCAGAGAGCTTTGCCATTGAGAATATACTTTGGCGGCACAATTGTTCTTGCTTCGATTTCGTTTCATGGCCATGCGACGGACATAAATTTCCATCCTACGGAATCCAGCAAGCGCGGCAAGCTCACGCCGGTCCTCCTATCCTCACGAAAGCCCTGTCCCATGACGATTGATCATCACGAAACATCGGAATCTGGTAATGCCGATTCCACGCGGCCTGTGTCCGAGGACATCCGCGAAGCCGTCGAATCAGGCCGGGATACGGCGGACCAGGTTCGTCAGATCGTCGTCGATCTGTTCAGCGGTAAGCGGAGTCCGGTGACTTCGGCGCGTGATGCGATTCAGGGAATGCTGCAGACAGCATCGGATATTGCCAATCGATCCGCGCCAGAAAAAGCCGAAAGCGTCGTAAAGAATGTGATCGACGGCATCGGAACGGGGCTCAGGTCCGTCGCACAAACCACGCAGGACGCAGTGCAGGACGCAACCGCTCGCGGCCAGCAGTTTGCGAGCGAAGACGTCGAACGCGCGAAAAAGGATTTGAGCAACATCGGAGAGATTTTGGTCGATACCGCGAAGTACTTCGCGGGGCGCGTCAGTTCAGAAACGGGCTCAGTGTATCAAAACGCGAAGTCGCATGCGGAACAAGCAATGGCCGCCGCCAAACCAGTCGTGGCTTCGTCGCTGGAAGCGCTGACAAAACATCCGATCCAAACTGCGGGTGAAGCCGCAGGCACGGCGCTGCGTGGCAGTCAGCTCACCGCAGGCGCGTTGCTGAGTTTTGTGAGCGGGGCATTGGCAGGAGCGGCGGAATTGCTCGATCCCGATCGTCGTAAGAAGTCTGAAGAGAGGACCGACGGGGATGATACTGCGGACAAGAAGTCGTGAGTGATCCCATCGGGATTCGGCGTGGCATCCGAAATACAAAGCGTGCGGCCGAAGTCATTGCGGTCCTGGCGAAGCATGGATTTCGGCAGTTCCTGTCGGACACCGGCATCGAGCGCATGATCGAACGCGGTCAGGAAATCCTGCTTCGTTCAAAACCAGAAGCCGCCACACCTGCTAAACCGTTCGCCGTGCGTGTCCGGGAGGCGCTGGAGGAACTGGGCGGCACGTTTATCAAACTGGGGCAGGTGCTCAGCACCCGACCGGACCTGGTGCCACCGGAGCTTGCCGATGAACTGCGAAGCCTGCGTTCAAAATGTCCGACCGTGCCGTATGCCGAAATTCGCAAGCGCCTTGAAGAGGAATTCGGAGACAAACTCGACGAGCATTTTCAGTCCATCGACGAGGTGCCGTTGGCCGCAGCGTCGATCGCACAGGTCCATCGTGCTGTGCTGAAGGACGGAACCAATGTTGTCCTGAAGATCGTTAGGCCCGGCATTGAAGAAGTGATCGAGTCCGATATCGATATTCTCACTGAGCTGGCTCGCCTGACAGAAAACCGAATCAGCGAGATGGGGTATAGTCCCAAAGAAACCGTGCGCGAGTTTCAGCAGGAGTTGTCGCGCGAAGTGGATCTGCTTTATGAGGGTCGATCTACGGATCGCTTTCGCAAGAATTTTGCGGACGACCCAAAGGTTCATTTTCCGATCGTTTACTGGCCTTCCACCACACGACGAGTCCTGACGCTGGAACATGTGCAGGGCACGCTGCTGTCTGAAACCGATTTTTCGATGATGTCCCCGGAGCAGAGGCGCATGATCGTCGAAAAGGGCTCCGAGGCCGTGTTTCGGCAATGCCTGGAGCACGGATTTTTCCACGCCGATCCGCACCCCGGAAATATCATCGCCACTTCCGATGGCGGGGTCTGTTTCATCGATTGCGGGATGACCGGGCGGATCGATCGGGAAACGATGCAGTCATTGGCGACCCTCGTGATGTCGGTGATCAACTCAGATCTGGACAAAGTTCTCGAAGCGACGATGTTGCTCTGCGATGCCGACAAAACTCTGAAATTTGATCGCGCGTTCCGCCGCGATGCGTGGAGTTTCATTGCACGCTTCGAACGCGGCTCTATCGAATCGCTCGACATGGCCGGATTGCTGAACGAGTTCTTTGCACTGATGCGTCGATATCGTATTCGCTGCCCGGCGGATCTGGTGTTTCTGATCAAAGCACTCTCGACGATTCAGGGTGCCGCCAGAGAGATCGATCCGATGTTTGATCTTGTGGCCCATGGACGACCGCAGCTCGAGAAGCTCATCCGCGACCGATACGGTTTCACGGCAGCTCGCGACAGACTGCTGAAAAGTGCTCAGCGCTACTTGTCGCTGATGGAGGATCTGCCGGATGAAGTCCGCGATGTGCTTGATCAGATTCGACGACGTGAATTCAGTGTCAACCTGCGACATCATGGAATAGATCGACTGAATGATGATACGCTGGAACACGCCAGCGGGACAATCGCGGTCGGACTTGTCATTACAGGACTGCTCATTGGTTCTTCGGTGCTGATTCTGGCCGAACGAGGCATCGAAGGCTCGAAGATCCTGCGCGGCGTCGGCGTGACTGGAATCGTCATCGCGATCGTGCTGGCAATCACGCTGCCAATTCGCTGGATTCGGCGGCGGAAATAACGTCGTCTGAAGTGATTTTGAGTAGGTCCTTTCTGCCGGAAAGGACATCGCAACTTGTTGCGACCAGCGACCAGGACTGGTGATTGAACAGCAACGTGGCGACGTGGAGCGGACGTGCGCCCCGAGGCGGTTCGAGCTTCGCTCGAAAGTCCTCCCCGGCAGGAAGGACCTACTTTGGCTTCTCAAGTTCCACCAGGATGCCACCCAGTTTCAGCACTTCGTGAAGACGCGTGAACCAGTGAACTACGCCCCACTTCAGCCCAACCGATTCTGCGGCTGACTTCAATTCTTCACGATTGAATGTGCGGCACTTCCACGTGTGACTCGTCAGCAACCCTGAAAATGAATCTTCCGTCGCCAGCAATAGAATGATTCCACCGGGCCGCAGCACTCGAGCGAATTCTCGAAGGCCGTCTGTCGGGTCAGGAAGATACTCGAGCACGTAGCCGCACGTGACGCAGTCGAATGAATTATCCCGAAAGGGCAGAGCCCGCATGTCGGCCGCGACAAACACGGGACGATCAGACTGCAGGCGTTCTCTGGCTCGCTTGAGCATTTCCCAGGACAAGTCGAAACCGACGACCTCAGTTTCGGGGCGACTGGTCGCGAGCAAATGACGAACAATCTGCCCGGCACCTGAACCCACGTCCAGAATTCGATCAAATCGTCGAGCGTCAAAGCGACCGGACTGGAAAAGCCTTCCCATCAACGGTTCGTGCAATGAGATCATGCTGCTGAATTTCAGCACTGACCCGCGACGACCATCATACAACCGCCGCACAGATTTTTGGTATGTGCCAAACGGTTGACGACGGATGCCTCGGAATTCTCCCAGTCGTCTCAGTTGCTGGCGCGCTTTTTTATGCAGGCTTTGCACTCTGTCTTTCACGTTTGTCAGCTCTCTTATATGTTTCTGACCCTGATGCAGTGCGAGATTTGCACGCAATCAGTCCCCATTTTCGTTGTTATTACGGCAATTTCCAGAGTGACCGATTGCATCTTACCCTGGTGGACACAGACTGAAAATGGAGTTGCCACGGAATTTGTTACTTTGATTTCCGGGAGTTATTCGGCCCATCACCTTGAGATTCTGGAAATTTTCAGCGATCATCTACCGCAAAAACGCGGGAACGGGCGCACAAAGTATTCGATTTGACCGTGTTCCTGTCTTGCATTTTTTCACTCAAATCCTCGATTCTTTTGACAAAGGACAGCCAACGTGACCAACAGCGGTCAAGCGACAGACGCTGTTCTGCGTGTTTTGTTTGTTTGCACGGGTAACACATGTCGCAGTCCAATGGCTGAGACTCTGTTCCGTAAACTCGTGACTGAAAAACTTGACTGCCGGGATTGGGAATTGCGAGAACGTGGGATTGATGTCTTTTCTGCGGGAATCGCAGCGGGCGAAAGTGACCCGGCGACACGCGAAGCAGTACAAGTCATGCGGGAGAGCGATTTGGATCTGTCGCAGCATTTAAGCCAGCAGGTTACGGCTTCTATGCTGGGAGAATCCACATTGGTACTCACGATGACAGACCGACATCGGCTGGCCTTGCTTGAAGCACGACCTGACCTGTCTCACCGATTTCGAATGCTCAATCGATCTGGAGCCGATATTGCGGACCCAATCGGCGGAACTTTGGATGAATACCGCTGTTGTGCACAGCAGATCCGTGACAACCTACGAATTTGGATCGATGAACTATTCAGGAAAGATGCGTAAACTCAAATGAAAATCGGCATCGCAAGTGATCATCGCGGCGTGCAGTTGAAGATGCGTCTCACCCAGCTACTGCAAAGTCTGGATTGCGACGTCCAGGACTTTGGTCCGTTTGAAGCGCATAGCGTTGACTATCCGGACTATGCCGCTCAGGTCGCCCGTGAGGTCTCCAACGGACACATGCAGCGCGGTATCTTGATCTGTGGCACTGGTATCGGCATGTGTATCGCTGCGAATAAATTCGCTGGTGTCCGCGCCGCACCGTGCCATGACAGCGTCACCGCGGAATATAGTCGGATGCACAATGACGCGAATGTGATTTGCCTGTCCGCCGATCAGTTGAGCGATCAACTTTCCGATCAGATCATTCGAATCTGGCTGAAGACTCCATTTGAAGAGGGTCGCCACGCGCGACGTTTACAGAAGATTGCAGACCTGGAGCGTGAAGTCGGCAATCAATTCTGCGAAAATGACAAGCGTGTTCCGCCAGGTAACTCGCCGCAGTAGTTTAATTCTCAATGGCCTTTTCTTAGTTTGAAAGCTGTTCACCATGAAACCCGACCACCTGCGTTTCGCGAAAACTCATGAATGGGTCGCTGTTGATGGAGACGTTGCGACGGTCGGCATTTCAGATTTCGCTGTCAAATTGCTGACGGATATCGTGTACCTGTCGCTGCCTGCCGTCGGAAAGAAATTTTCGCCGGGGGAATCAATCGGTGAAATCGAAAGTGTGAAAGCCGTCAGCGAAATCTATGCACCCGTTCAGGGCGAAGTGACCGCCATCAACGAAGCTCTTCCCGACAATTTGACGCTGCTCAATGAAAGCCCGTACGACAAAGCCTGGATTCTTAAATTTCGCATGGCAGACCCATCGCAGGTCAATCATCTGCTCAGCCATGCTGAGTATCTGAAGCACTGCCAGAACGCCACGCACTAGGCACCCAAATCTCAATGCCAAAATCTCTATGTCTAAATCCAAATGACCAGTGAATCGCCGGGTTTCCGGGTCATTGGTTATTTTTTATTGCTCATTGGTCATTCCTTTCATGCCCTATCTCTTTGACACTCCCAAACAGCGGCAACACATGCTGCATGCGATCGGGATTCAGCACGTTGACGATCTGTTCGCTCAGATTCCACCTGAGCTGCAACTTAAACGCGAACTGAACCTCCCGCCGGCAGCATCCGAACTCGCGCTGCAGCAGGAAATGGAACAACGACTGGGGCAGGGTGGGACGTCGCTGAAAACCTGCTTCCTGGGTGGCGGAGTTTACGACCATTTTATCCCGGCCGTTGTCGATGAAATCACATCGCGCGGAGAATTCTACACGGCCTATACGCCTTATCAGGCCGAAGCCAGCCAGGGAACGCTGCAGGCGTTCTACGAATATCAGACATTAATCTCGCAACTCACCGGCATGGATGTTTCAAATGCCAGTCTTTACGAAGGCGGAACGGCCGTCAGCGAAGCCGTGTTCATGGCCATGCGAATCAATGGACGCCATCAAAAGGTTGCTGTCGCGGGCACTCTGCATCCTGAATACCGGCAGGTGCTGGAAACGTACTTCGCACGGCTTGGTACGCAACTGGTTGAGCTGCCACACACAAACGGCGTCATTACTTCGGAAACATGCCGAGCAGCTGTTGATTCCGAAACAACGGCCATCGTCATCCAGCATCCCAACTTCTTTGGCTGTCTCGAAGACGTCGCGGCCCTGACGGCGATCGCTCATGAAGCCGGTGCGTTGTCGATTCTTGCCTTCGACGCGGTCAGCCCCGGATTGCTGAAAAAGCCCGCCGACTATGGAGTTGACATCGCGGTCGCCGAAGGCCAGCCCCTGGGAACTCCGCTGCAATACGGTGGACCGTTCCTTGGCATCTTTACATGTCGGAACGAATACGTCCGCAAGATGCCGGGTCGATTGATTGGCAAGACCACGGATCGCAAAGGCAGAGACTGTTTTGCTCTGAATCTCCAGGCGCGCGAACAACATATCCGCCGCGACAAGGCGACAAGCAACATTTGTACGAATCAGGGTTTGCTTGCGCTGCGGACAACAGTTTTCCTCGCCACCGTTGGCCCGCGTGGCCTGAAGCAAATGGCGACACTCAGTCACCAGAAAGCCCGATACGCCGCTGACCTGCTGACAAAAATTCCGGGCGTATCGCTGAAATTCCAACAACCTTTCTTCCGCGAATTCCTGCTGCAGACACCACGACCAGCCGCCGAAGTCCTCACCGCACTCGCCGAAAAGGGCATGAACGTCGGCCCTGATCTCGCGCGTTTTCAAATGACCAACATCGACAATTGGCAGAACTGCTTCCTCGTCGCGTTGACAGAAAAACGCACGCGCGGCGAGATTGAAGCTTTTGCGAAGGCACTGAAAGAAGTAACTTGACTCTCCGAGTCGAGTAGCCAACCCACCACGCCCCATTTGCAACGTGCCTTACGAGTTTGGCGTGCAAATAACTCGACTCAGAGAGTCAAGCGACAAACAGGTCACTTTCATGCGAAACCAAACCGCCACGCAACTCCTCTTCGAAATGTCCAAGGCTGGTCGAGGCACGATTGTTTTCCCGGAAACCGACGTCCCGCCCGTCACGTCAATCCCCGCCATCGACGCGGAGCACCTCGCCACCGAACTGCTGCCATTGCCGGAAATCGCTGAGCCCGATGTCGTGCGGCACTTCGTGAACCTGTCCACTCTCAACATGAGCGTCGATTCGCACTTCTATCCGCTTGGCAGCTGCACGATGAAATACAACCCCAAGCGCCACGAACGACTGGCTCGCCTGCCGCAGGCCGCCACGAGTCATCCGTATCAACCTGAAGATCAGATTCAGGGACTGCTCAGCATCCTCTTCGAAATGCAGGGCATGCTCGCCGAAATCTCCGGACTGCCCGGGATCTCCCTGCATCCAGCCGCTGGAGCCCAGGGAGAATTCACAGCCCTGCTGACCGCCGCCGCCTACTTCAAAGATCGCGGTGAAAAACGCACGCGAGTTCTCTTCCCGACCAGCGCTCACGGCACGAACCCCGCCAGTGCCGCGCTGGCAGGGTTTGAATGTGTCCAGCTGGCCGGAGGCCGCAATGGTTTCGTCGATCTCGACGAGCTGAAATCACAGCTCGACGATCGAACTGCGGTCTTTATGGTGACCAATCCGAACACGCTGGGGCTCTTTGAACGCGACATCGCTAAAGTCGCCGACATGCTGCACGGCGTCGGTGGCCTCGTCTATATCGACGGAGCCAACATGAACGCGATCCTGGGCAAGACTCGCCCCGGCGACTTCGGCGGCGACATGATGCACTACAACGTTCATAAGACATTTACAGGACCACACGGAGCGGGTGGCCCCGGAGCCGGTCCGATCGCCGTGCGTGATTTCCTCGCGCCGTTCCTGCCCGCTCCTGTCGTGAAGTACGATGCGGCGAAGAACTGGTATTCCCTGTCAACGCCCGCCAAATCCATCGGTCAGGTCCGCACATTTTTCGGCAACGTCGGCATTCTTTTGCGCGGCTACTTCTACATCCGCACGCTCGGTGGCAAGGGCCTGCGGGAAGCCTCCGAAAACGCAGTGCTCAACGCCAATTATCTCCTCAGCCAGGTGAAGGATTTTCTGGAAGTCCCCCACGGCGACCGCTGCATGCATGAATTTGTCGCCAGTGCCCGCAGGATTAAGGAGCAAACGGGTGTCACCACCATGGACATCGCCAAACGCCTGCTCGATTATGGCTTCCACGCACCCACAGTCTACTTTCCGCTCGTCGTTGAAGAAGCCATGATGATTGAGCCCACGGAAACCGAGTCGCTGGAAACCCTCGACTCCTTTGCCACCGCACTCCGCACCATCTGCAGCGAACCCGCGGACCTCGTCAAAGGCGCGCCGCACACGACTGCAGTCTGCCGCCCCGACGAAGTCAACGCCGCAAGAAAACCAGTGCTGTGCTGGTCAGCACCGGAATGCTGAATTCAGCATGTCGGCGAGCGGCTGGGCGTCAGCCCTCCGTGTAGATTATCGCGCCGACCTCGGAGGGCTGACGCCCTGCCGCTCGCCTACTTGTTCCCCAGCAACCGATCCAGTGAATCCCCGGTTTGGTAAATCAATGCCTCGGGGTGATGCAGGTACGGATGGAAATACTCAAACGTCAGATAGCGGTCGTAGCCGATGTCTTCAAATGCCTGCATCACGGCGGGCCAGTTGGTCGTGCCGTCGAGCAGTGGGCGGAAGGCTTCGAGCGAATGGTCGGTGCTCTTCTTTGAATACTCCTTCAGATGCACGTTGCGGATGCGTTTGCCGAGGATCGGGATCCAGTGCTCAGGGAACTGGTACTCCATAATGTTGCCAGTGTCAAAGTGGACGTTGACGCACTCGCTGGAGAAATGATCGACGAAGGCACACATTTCGAACGGCGACATCAGGTAGCCGTTGAAGAAGATGTTTTCGATATTCAGCGACACATCCAGTTTCTCCGCATTCGGCAGAAGTTTGGCGATGGCTTCCTTCGCGCGTTTGTCGCAGACATCGTTCGGAGTCGGATCGTGATCTGCTCGCCAGGGCATGTGGACGGCACCTGGCACGACCAGCAGATTCTTCGTGCCCAGATCATGAGCCGCCTGAGTCATCAGGCCCGCGAGTTCCATTCCCCGAGCCCTCTCGGCGGGGTCGTTGCTGGTGAGCGGATACGGCCAGAACAGGAATGAGCAAACTCCGCTGATGGCGATGTCAATTTCTTCGGCCATCTTCCGAATCGCCGTGAACTCCTTCGTGCCGGACTTTGGAGACAGATCACTGTCCAGATCGTAGTTCAGCTCGATTCCGTCAAACCCGGCATCTTTCGCCAGCTGCAGACACTGACGCAGCGTCATCTTGGCGGGGTACGGAAAAGCCCAGAGGTTAATCGACTTCTTCATGTTATACCGACGACGCTCAACCGTCGCCGCAGCCTGCTGTGCCGCAACGGCAGTCGATCCAGCCGCTGTCATCATAGCCGCACCAAACCCGGCATACGCGAGTAACTGACGTCGATCGAGGGATGGAGTCAATGGTGGGACATTTCCAGTTGGCAACATCAAAGGGGCTCCAGAAACTCAGCCAGGACACAGGTCCGCGCCAAACATTGTTCGATTTGTACTTCACGACAGTGTCAGGTCGCAGTACGATAAGCCGATTCGACTCCGAGGTCAGACCTTTTTTCAATGCGGCGTCAATTCGCCACTCATCTTCGTGGAAGTGTCCTTGCAATGTCAATTGTCAACGCGCCCAACGATGACGCCAGCGTGGCGATTCTGGAATTATTTCCGCGTCAGGGTGAGTGGCGGGATGGTGACTATTTTTCGCTCCCCGGCAATCGCATGGTGGAATTGGTACACGGAAATGTGGAGGTTCTGCCAGTGCCATCACTGCTGCATCAGTTCATCGCACGACTTGTGTTTCTGCAGTTGCATGGATTTGCAGAACAATCCAGTCTTGGAATCGTCATGTCAGCCCCGACTCGCGTTCGAATCAGCGAGCGGCACTTTCGAGAACCTGACGTTTTGTTTGTCTCCAAGGCCAATTCAAAACGGCGACAGGAACAGTTTTGGGAAACGGCAGATCTGGTTGTCGAAGTCATCAGTCCTGACGATCCGGATCGTGACCTGGTGGACAAACGTCGCGATTATGCTGCCGCCGGCATTGCCGAATACTGGATGATTGATCCTCGCAATGATTCGATTCAAGTACTCCACCTGCGTGACGGTGAGTATCGCGACGTGATCCGATCAGGCCGCACTGAACATGCCGTATCAAGAGTCCTGAAGGGGTTCCGGATGGACGTTGAAGAACTCTTCGAAAAAGCACGAGCGTAGTAGGCCGGACCGCAGCGCAGCGAAGTTCCGGCGTGCGAGTTACGAGTATGACCACGAAACCAATACTCATCTTTCTGTTGGCATTGCAGTCTTCCTGCCTGATTGCGCATGCACAGGAATGTTCCCCGTGTCTCCGACGCGGGCTTCGTTGCAGCCTCCCCGCTCAGGATGCAGACCCATCAAAAGTCGAGCTTGGTTCGAAGACCGCGAAAAACGGCTTCCGAAACGAGGACGAAATCCGCAACAAGTTCAACAACTGGCAGTCCGACGCGGATGCTCAAGCATGGCTGGCCGCGATGAATTACGAGATTGCGGATATCGACAACGTCACGGCCTCAAAGCCACACAGAGAAAAAGCCGACGTCGAAGTCACAGTCAGAACGAAGTCCGGCGAAAACGTCGAGAGAATTTCCATCAAGCTCGTCAGCAGTCCGAACGGCTTTAATCAGATCGACAAGCGCTGGCTCGCGACCTATGCAACATTGTGGAAAATGCCGCCCGATGTCGTTGAGGCATTGAAACTCTATGTCGGTGAGACGCCGCCACATGAGTCCAGCCGCGACCGCAGGCGAATGTATCTGGATGAGATGGACCCGGATGTTCAGCAGACCGTTGTTGAATTCTTCACGGCGAACAAGGATGAGATTGTATCCGACCTGCTCGCCGGTGACGGTATTCATGCCGCCGGCTGGATGATGGTGACATTGAAGGCGACTGACAAACCCAAATGGGTGATCACGTCATCCGCAGATGCCATCATGTGCTTCAGCGACGGCCCGGTCGAAATCACGAAAGCCGGCAACCTGAAAATCGGCGGCATCACCATGCAGCGAAAAGGCGGCGACAATGGTCGTGTGACCGCAAACATGCTGCAGTTCAAAATCAATCCGATGCGGCTATTTGATGCGAAGTAGCGTAGCTCAGTCGCTCCGTCGACTGAGATTCCCCGGTACCCGCATGGCGGAACCATCAACGGTCGTTTAAGAACTCCATGACGCAACTCCGCTCCAAATGTTTCTGCCCTCCATTTTCCTGTCATCTGTCTTCCTGCGAATCTACCGTTTCCTCCGTGCTGAAAAACTGCGTTTCCCTTTGCGTTCTTTGCGCTCTCTTGCGGCCATTCATGAGTTCAAGAACACCTCACGGAGCCACAGGTTTTAGCCGCAAAAGAACGCAAAGATCGCAAAACTGTCCCCGTGAAATTTTTATTGAAAGTACCAATACTGCTCACCGGGCATTCACGTCGTGAAGTTGTGATTTGTCGTAGCATGTTTTCTGCAGTGGACTCACAAAGAATCAGGATGCCTTGATCGATGTTCTGACAAGAAACGCTCAACAATTCCTTGCCGTGCGGCGCGAATAATGGTCAGAATTTCTACCGTGCCGGACACCATTCGAAAGAATACGTAGTGGGATTGATAGCGATAAAAGCACAAATCGGAAGTTGCATCAGGAAGCAACTCTGCGCAGCCGTGCGTCGGTAGTTCTCCCATCGAGCGGAAACAGACTTCCAAACCTTCGACGTATCGGTCGGCTTGCGCAGACCCCCACAGGTCATCCGAGTAGTTCCAGATTTCAATTAAATCTGCTTTGGCTTCAAGCGTTAAGCGATAATTGGTCATGTGGCGGACGAACGGTTAGCAAGTTTGAACGCTTTGGCTTCTGCAACAATGTCCCCGACTGATTGCTCGGTGAACTCACCCTTTTCCGCCTGCTGCAATCCGCGCCCAAGTTTCTGTTCGATCTGTCTGATTGTAAAGTGCTGGGACTGATCATACTCATCCATCAGACGCAATGCCGCGTTGATGACTTCGCTGGCATCTCCATACAACCCCGAATTGACCTTGCCGTTAACCATTTCGATCAATTCATTTGTCACTGAAATGTTCATTGTCGGCATTTGTTTTCCCATCATTCAAATGTCTGGCAAAAGCAACCAGACGATCCGATCATGCTAGCAGCGTTCTTGTCGAAAGTCGAGTTCTTCCGTTGCAAATACCTGGTTGCCCGCGAACGAAGAATCGGGGGTATCCGCGACTTGAACCGGATATTCTGGATTGACCACGGAGAAATCGAATTGAAAAATGCTGACTTATTTTCAATCGCTGTATTCGACCACGGATTTCGCGGATTGCACGGATAAGTCGCAGTGTGTTCATCTGTGAAATCCGCGAAATCCGTGGTTAAGAATTTCTTTCATTTCTTCCATTCTGGGTTGCGGGCCAAGCCCACGCCAAGTTCTCCGTAGTAAAACCTGCGTTACCTTCTGTACTGTTGCGATACGCTTGCGGTCGATCATCTTCAGTTTCCTGATCCCGTTCGCAGGCATCACAACACCACCCTGGCGAGCGGAGCGGCGTGAGCCCTCCGGTACAGTGCTGGACAGCATGGATTTCAACAGCCGGCCAGCCACGCGGCGTTGTTGGCCATGTGCGTTGACAGGAATGCGAGTCGGCGGAGCGACATCGCCTACGTAGTTCAGTCGCTCCGCCGACTGAGATTCCCGGGTACCCTCATTGCGATGCCATCCAGGGCTGCTTAACGACACCATGTCTCGACTCCGCTCCAGATATTCCTGCCCTCCATTTTCCTGCCATCTGTCTCCCCGCGATTCCTCCGTGTCCTCCGTGGTAAAAAACTGTGTTTCCTTTTGCGCTCTTTGCGATCTCTTGCGGCCATTCATGATTTCCAGACATGTCACGCCGCCACAGGGTTTAGCCGCAAAAGAACGCAAGGATCGCAAAGTTGTCGCAGTGAGTTCATGTTGCAAGTCTGCACACGGGCGCTGACAGGAATGCGAGTCGGCGGAGCGACATCGCCTACGTAGTTCAATCACTCCGCCGACTGAGATTCCCCGGCATCAGCGTGGCGATGCCATCAGAGACAGCTTATGGACACCATGTCGCGGCTCCGTGCCAGATATTCCTGCCCTCCATTTTCCTGCCATCTGTCTCCCCGCGATTCCTCCGTGTCCTCCGTGGTGAAAAACTGTGTTTCCTTTTGCGCTCTTTGCGATCTCTTGCGCCCATTCATGATTTCAAGACATGTCAGGCCGCCATAGGATTTTAGCCGCAAAAGAACGCAAAGATCACAAAGTTGTCGCAGTGAGTTCATGTTGCACGTCTGCACACGGGCGCTGAATCGAGACGGGACCTGAGCTGCATTCGCCGCTTCAATTTTTTCGCGTATCGGATAGTGACTTTCCGGGAGACCCTAAGAGCGGTACGCTGTGAAATCTCAAGGCGATCAAGATTGAAGATTGCCGCATCCACATTGCTTCCGGGGATCGTGGCTTGCCATGGCAAAACAGGCATCGAAGAAATCGGCGGCTGACGCTGGGGAAAATGACCAAACGAAAGACGCTCGTTTTGCATTCGATGTGTTCCTCAGCCACAACAAAGACGACAAGCCAAAAGTCCGCAAGCTGGCGGAGCGGCTGAAGGGGGCGGGGCTGCCGGTGTGGTTGGATGAGTGGGTCATCCAGCCGGGGGACATCATCTCGCTGAAAGTGGATGAGGGTCTGGAGCAGTCGCGGGTGCTGCTGCTGTGCCTCTCGCCCGCGGCGCTCGCCTCGGACTGGGTGGCCCTGGAGCGGAGCACCGCCATCCATCGCGACCCCGCCAATGCCGGCCGCCGCTTCATCCCGCTCCTGCTGGCCGACTGCAAACTGCCGGACACGCTGCAGCGTTACAAGTACGTTGATTTCCGCGAGGAAGCGGAGGGGGCCCTTCCATAACGATTTTTTGATTACACCAGAGGTTAATGTGACGACTAGCAAACAACCGGGACGCAATTCTCCATGTCCTTGCGGCAGTGGATCGAAGTTTAAGAAGTGTTGCGGCAAGCCGAACTCAGCGGAGTTGGGGGACGAATCGAGTTCAAGACCTCCAGAGGACTGGATGGCTACACAACTCGAACGCATTGTCCGCCCTCGCCTGCTTGACTTGCGAAAGTCCGCTCTCACCGAATGGAGCCGTATCCTGGATGACTGGCTGAAAGATGATGCGACACGCGACGACAAGTTCGACACGATACGCCTCGAACGGCTGGTCCGATTAGCAATGAGCGAAGCTGAAAAGGCATTGAGCAAATGGGATTGCCGATTCTCTATTCAAGTGACGAGTTCGTTGCCCCACTCTGTAATTGCTTTAGCCTGCCAATTGCTGCTGCCTAATGACAATAACACGATCGCACAAGTAATTCGGACCATGCGTGCAATGGCCGTTAATTCCAATGGCGTTCAATGGGAACGAGTTCGGGAAGATGGCATGACGGCGATTGCCTTGCCCCCCTCGCAATGGAGTGCATTTGAACGCGACGCACCGAAGATCCTTGGCAGATTCATCGGTGCCTGCCATTTGCTTGTCTGGTCCCAAAACTGGTATCGCTGGGCCGGAAAGGGCCGCAAAATCGGATCGCTTCCTGAGCAATTGAGCCAATCACAGTTGGATGCGCTCGATGATTGGGACGGCAGTGGGATCCTACTCGTACCCAGTGTTGGCCTCGAAGCAAACGAGTCCATCGAGCGAGCTGCCGCAGCGTACGATTCTCGCCGTCAAATGCAATTTTCGGACTACTCGCGGCCCGGCCTTCTTGCCGGTCCAAAAGAGCCGGTGCCAGACCAGATACACCGGATTTGGTCAGTGATACCCGCCCTGCCGGATTCGATGCCGCTTCCGGTACATGTTCCTAAATTAGACGCCGCTTTCCCGTCACCAAACTGGTATCCAATCGCGAATACGAGCTGGCAGGGGAGGATTCGCTTGCTCGGCCAATACTTCGATCCGCAATTGAAGGCGAAGTTCGATCTCTCCGCAGCAGAGCTCGAACTGTGCTTGGCCGCCTTGGGGCTTGTCATCGAGAGGCATACACAATGCGGTTGGTTGCGTGAAGGTAAATGGAATGACGCCCCGGCGTTGACCCTGAGTTCTCCGGCGGACGCCACGCTACTTCGAGGCGCGGTGGTGCATATGGTCGCCGTTCTGCAGCGGGGTTCACTGCGAAACCCAAGGAAAGCATTCAGGATGGCAGTGTCATCTGAACTTGATCATCTTGGTGCACAAGGGCCCGATGAACTCGCTCATCGGTTCTTTTCGGCGTTCAGCGGAACTCCCAACCCTGTTGGCCTCTCGAACCCGATACTCTTCATCGAGCAAGACGAACACACATGCGTCCATGATTTGACCGCGTGGCCTGATTTTTGGGATGGGTTGATGAGCGCAGTAACTGCAGGAGACGGAGGAGTCGGAAATACTCGCGGTGATCTCTTTGAGAGCCAAGTTCGAGCAACCTTGGTCGAGATGCTTTCACTTACGCCGAGTAATCTTCCGTTTCCGGCTAACAAGGATGTGTTACAAGGCGACACAAACTGTGGTGACGTAGATTTCTGCTTCGAGATACACGGATTTCTTGTAAACTTGGATATGAAGAGCTGGCAGCGAACGTCCGATTATCACGTGGGCCACTTCCATACAATTCAGAACCGACAAATGGAATTGGTCAAGCAAATACGAAAAGCCAAGCGTCGAGGCGATGCCCTGCTTGATCAGATGCGAGCTGCGGGCCGAGAATATTCTGGATGCGTAACCTTTCTCATCGTAGCCACTCCCGAATACCTTGACCCTAACTCAGCAGAACTGTGGCTCGGGACGCCACCGAAAAATCCTAGAGTCATCACGGTGCATGAATTGTGTGATCTCGTATCAAACAAGGACTTCCAGAGCGTTATGGCGGAGATGTGATTTGGCGGCTCAAAAATCGTGACTTTTTTGAAGTGGAGGCGTCACCAACGGCAACGATACTCGCTGTGCATCGCCGAGGAGACGCCGCAGGGACGGAACCTGGTCTTTCCCTCGCAATACCGCCGGGAAAAGGACATCCCGCATGAGCCGGACATTTTTGTCTCCTACTCGTTCAGTGGCGAGTGGCAGACGGTGTGGACCACGCTGGTCGTGCGGCTGTGGTACAGCAACGAGTTCGAGCACCGCGAACTGTGGCGCAACGCGGCGGAGTTCGCCTTCTCCGGCCGCACTCTCGGCCTGAAGATCGACAACCAGCAAGGCCAAGGGAAGGCGACGATCAGCCTGTACTTTGATCGAGAGGTCCGCGACGAACTGAAGGCGATCTTTATCGAGTATGCCCATCGCCACCTTGCCAAGTATGCCTGCGAGGTGACGCGCGACCGGCGTTATGTGTGCAGAGGATGCGGTCGTCCCTTCAAAGACCTAGAACTCATCCGCGAACTGCTCGCAGAAAAGCGATCGACGATCGTTTGCCAGAAATGCCGAACCGAGGTCGAACTCGTCGATTTCATTGAGCAACGGCTCAAAAGCGATCTCGTGGCCCACAAGATCCTGGCGATGGAAGAGACGGCCACGCGCGAACTCGACACGCAGGCGCTGGAGCAAATCCTGATCGGACACATGATGGCCATCGCTGGCGAGGCGAATCAGATCTTCCGCCCGGTGACAATGTTCGACTACGGCATCGACGGCGAAGTGGAGTTCAAGGACAACGACGGTCGAGCCAGCGGGAAGCGGATCTACATCCAACTCAAGAGCGGAAATTCCTACCTCCGCACCCGCAAAGGCGATGGCCGCGAGGTGTTCGATTTGAAGAACGACCGCCACCTCGAATACTGGATCAGCCAGCCGGTGGACGTGTTTCTTGTCATCCGCCAGACGGACGAGATGCGCGGTGATGAGACGATCCGCTGGATGAACGTGACGCATTACCTCAAGAACCGGAAGGACAAGAAGAGCCGGCAGATCATCTTCGACGGCGAGAAGCTGGACATGGAGGCGGTCTACAAAGTCCGGGACGGATTTTTCCCCTCTTGAAGAAAAATGTCGTCAGCGATGGGCTTGAAACATGACGATCCCCAAGTCGGTGCAGTGTGCAGCACCTCGAATCGCAATTCAGCATCTACGAAAAGCACCATACTCGCACAGAGAAGTTACGTGGCGGATGTGTTTCCATGATCTACGGGGCGTTGTTTGGCAAGCTCGTTGACAGGAATGCGAGTCGGCGGAGCGACGTCGCCTACGTAGCTCAGTCGCTCCGCCGACTGAGATTCCCCGGGATCAGTGTGGCAATACCACCAGAGACAGTTTATGGAAAACACGACGCATTTCGAACTGCGAGCTGCATTCATGACTGTAAACGCAGCACCAGACACGTAGGCATGATTGAGCCTCAAATGTGTCTGCGATAGTCATAATTGCGAGGGACGAATGAACCCTGTGTCGTCAATGTGAATAGCGTCGAAAAAATCAGTCGGCCACGTATTGGCCTTGACCCTCTCCAGAATCAAAGCGTCGCCTACCTTCCGAATAGTAACGGTCGTCTCTGTGAAACGAAATTCATCAGGCAATGTCAACGCCTGATGTCCATCAATTGAAATCAGCTCAACTTTCTTCATTCTGGTTCTTCCTTCCGGACAACTTGCTCCACCGACGATTATACGAAAATCGTGTTCGAATGCGATCTTCATCCGACAGCGTCTTCGCAGAAAGTCGTGGGACACAGAGACGCCACGTTGCAACTGAGACGACAAGGATACCAAACGAGCGCAGCACGTTAGACTTCGAAACGCATGACTGTCACCCCAACGCCGGTACATTGCAATTCGTGCGAGCTACGACCGCCGCAGTGGAATCGCGGTTGTACCGGTGGGCTCACGCCACACCGCTCGCCGAATTGCTCCTTGTCACATCTGAACAGAATTCGACCGGTTGTTCCAGCGTGACAGATTGCCGATTGATCATCATTGGATTAAGCTGTAGCAGGAACGGTGGTTCGATTTGCTTCTGGTGCGGTGTTTAGCGTCGCTCAATCACGAGTCATGAAATGCTTCTCAATATACCTCCGCTACTTGAACAGTTTGTTAAGCGCGAGGTGGCTAATGGCAACTTCCCTGATGAAGAAGCTGTTATTGAGTATGCTCTCGGCCTGATGCTGCGAGACCAGGAAGAAGCGGTCCTTGGCATCCGCGCGGGTTTGAATGACGTTGGGGCTGGAAGAACGCAGCCACTGGACGAAGCATTTCGCGATCTTCGTCGCGAATTCGGAATTCGAAGCGACACATGATCTACAGCGTCGTCATCACTGAAAACGCAAAAGCCAATCTTCGACATTACTATTTGCGTGCCTTTGGATGATCGGACATGATGCGTGCGGCATGGGTCAGCTTGCCGGTACATTGCGATTTCAGATTTGAAATTTGAAATCTCAAATCCCATATCGGTGGGCTGACGCCACACCGCTCGCCGGATTGCTACTCAACGTCGGAAAACAAGATTCACTGTTCGCTCGCCAAACGAACTTCGCTGCGATAAAGTTCTGCTTCGGCTTGACATAAGACATTTCCCGGCAGCACACACAGACGGAGCGACACGATGGCGACGCAGGTTAAGAAGTCTAAAGATCTTACGCTGAAAGATCGCCTTTCACGACTCACGTTTACACAGGCATGTGAACTGCTCGGCGGTCCGATTGAGGGCAAGAAACTGCTGTATGCAGGCGGAAAAATTGGAATTGCAAAATGGGACGAACAGATCTACCTGGATGGCGATCTGTTTCGACTTTCACTGCCAGGCGAAGACGTTATCGTCACGATCACGATGCGGCAGGACAAAGTCAAACGGATGCTCCTGAACTGCGACAAATGCAATGTTCCCTGCGAACATCTGGGTACGGCATTGTCAGTGATTATGGATTCCAAATCGTCACTCGGTCTCGCGAAGCCGCCGGTCGAACGTGAAGCTGTCGAGCCGCTCGGTGAACAGGAACTCATCGAACTGGCGTTCAGCGAGCGAGCGCAGCGGGCGAAGGACGAAAAGTTCATCGTCGAAGCGACTGACAAAGTCAGCAAGACTCCGTGGCAGGATTATGTTGTCACCAGCAGGCTGAGTGGCAAGACATATCGCGTCGCTCTGCGTGGTACAGAACCCGGTGATTCGTTCTGCACATGTCCTGACTTTCGAAGTAACACGCTCGGAACCTGCAAGCATATTCTGCACACGCTCCTCAAAATCCGACGGCGGTTTGATCCGGGAGCATTTAAGAAAAAACCGAAACAAAAGGACACGAGCGTCTACTTAAAATACGGCATTGAACTGGCACTGCGACTGGGCACACCGGATCGACCGAGTGAATCAACAGCAAAGATCATTGGCCCGATTCAGAACGTGGATATTTCCGATGTCAACGACCTCGTCCGCCGCATCGACAAACTGGAAGGACTCGGCGAATCCGTCGTCGTCTATCCGGATGCCGAAGAGTTTATTCAGCAACAACTTTATCGGCAACGCATCAAAAATCTGGTCGATGAAATCCGCAAAGATCCACAGAAGCATGCTCTGCGTACCACGTTGCTGAAAACTGAACTGCTGCCTTACCAAATGGACGGTATTGCGTTTGCCGCCGGGGCAGGGCGGGCAATCCTTGCTGACGACATGGGACTCGGCAAGACCATTCAAGGCGTTGGTGTTGCGGAATTGCTGGCCCGCGAAGCGGGAATCACTCGAGTTCTCGTGATCTGCCCGACCTCGCTCAAGTCACAGTGGAAAAATGAAATTCAGAAGTTCTCCGCTCGAACATCTCAACTCGTCATGGGGAAAGCCGAAGATCGAGCCGCGCAGTACAACGAACCTGCGTTCTTCACGATCTGCAACTACGAACAAGTCCTCCGTGACATTATGCCGATCGAAGCCGCGAAGTGGGATCTCATTATTCTGGACGAAGGTCAGCGGATCAAAAACTGGGAGGCTCAAACGACGCGCATCGTCAAGAGTCTGAAGTCGCAGTTTGCACTTGTACTGTCCGGCACGCCGCTGGAAAACCGACTGGACGAACTGTACTCGGTCGTGCAGTTTGTTGACGGTCGGCATCTGGGACCGGGCTTTCGATTCTTTAATCGTTATCGCATCACCGACGACAAGGGTTTCGTTCTGGGTTACAAAAATCTGGATGAACTGCGAACACAGCTCAAACCCATTCTGCTCCGCCGCACGCGCGACATGGTGATGAAAGATCTGCCGCCGCGCAACACTCAGATCATTCACATCCCTCCGACAGAAGAACAGCGCGCGTTGCACTTGGCGCACGCGCGGATCATTGCGTCCATTACGCGCAAAGCGTACATCTCTGAAATGGATCTGCTCAAGCTGCGACAGGCTATGATGATGTGCCGCATGGCGGCGGACAGCACATATCTTGTCGATAAACAGGGTGCGGGATATTCTTCCAAATTACAAACGCTGGATGAGCTTTTCGAACAGCTCTTTGTGGACGGCGATCACAAAGCAGTCGTATTCTCGGAATGGACGCGCATGCTGGATCTGATCGAGCCATTGCTGAAGAAGCGGAAGGTTCCGTTTGTGCGACTTGAAGGCAAAGTTCCGCAGAATAAGCGCCAGCAGATCGTCAACGAATTCCAGAACAATCCGAAGTGCAAGGTCTTCCTGTCAACCAACGCCGGCAGCACGGGACTCAATCTGCAGTCTGCTGATACGGTGATCAATGTCGATCTGCCGTGGAATCCCGCCGTGCTTGAACAGCGCATCGCCCGAGCACACCGGATGGGGCAGAAGCGACCGGTGAACGTGTACATTCTCGTGACCGAAGACACACTTGAAGAACAATTGCTGACGACGATTGGCCAGAAGAAAGAACTGGCGATGGCGGCTCTGGACTACGATTCGGAGATCAGTGAAGTCAATTTACAAAGTGGCATGGATCAGCTCAAAGCGAGGCTGGAAATCCTGCTTGGCGCGCTTCCGGAAGGTCATCTGGACGAAAGTCAAAAGCGTGAGAAGGAAGCGGAAGCGACTCGTCTCGTCGCCCGCCGCGAAAACATGGCCGCTGCTGGCGGTCAGTTGCTCACGGCGGCATTTGGCTTCCTGTCCCAGATGCTCCCGGACTCCGGCACAACGCCGTCCACGGAAACTGTCACTCAACTTCGACAGCAGCTGACGGAAGCGGCAGAAACGGACGACAAGGGTCAGAAGTCGCTGAAGATCAATCTTCCGTCGGAAGAATCGCTGACGCAGTTTGCTGAAGCGTTGGCGAAGTTACTGGCGTTGAGGCCAGCAATGTAACCTGGTGGGAAGGGCGGCAAAGTAGGGTGGGACCAGCGAGCAACGCGAACGCCGGCCCACCATGAGCATTGGTGATATCGGTGGGCCGGCGCGGCTTATCAGCCGCTGGTCCCACCCTACAATACGGAAACCATCAAGTACATTGGAGCAATCCCAGGGCGTTGCCCTGGACTACCACATTACCTGCCTTTGGCACGGAATCACAGATTTGGCACATCCATGTTGACAGTTTTTCACACGGCAGACTGGCATCTGGGGCAGTCGTTTTGTGGGTTTGATCGAGACTACGAGCATCGCTGTTTTCTGGACTGGCTGCTGGCAGAACTACAGTCTCAGCGACCGGACGCTTTGATTGTCGCGGGGGATGTGTTCGATACGATCAATCCGTCGGCAGCGGCTCAGAAGCGTTTCTACAACTTTCTGGCGAACGCACATGCAGCGCTGCCCGGGCTGCAAATCGTGTTGACCGCCGGCAATCACGATGCGGGTGCGCGTCTCGAAGCTCCGGCTGGATTGCTGGATTCGCTCGATATTTCGGTTGTCGGCACGGTCGGACAGGACGATGCGGGCAACATCAATCTGGCAAAGTTTCTTGTGCCACTGAAGGATCGTGCAGGGTGCGTGCAGGCGATCGCCATTGCCGTCCCGTTTCTGCGTCCGTCGGATGTTCCGCTGGTGAAGAACGCGGTCGATCCGTATCTGGACGGTATTCGGGAACTCTATCGTCGCACCACGGCGGCAGCAGTAACGCTGCGAGCAGAACTCAACCCCGATGCGGCGTTGATCGCGCTGGGGCACTGTCATCTGCATGGCGGGGAAGAATCGCGGGACTCCGAACGTCGGTTGGTGATCGGCGGAGCGGAAGCAATTGGTCCGGACATTTTTGACCCGCAGATCGCGTATGTGGCTCTGGGGCATCTGCATCGTGCTCAGAAGTTCGACAGCGGACGGATTCGTTACAGCGGCAGCCCGATTCCATTGTCGTTCGCGGAAGCCGGATACCAGCATCAGTTGCTGAAGCTGACCTTCGAGAAAACGCGACTGGCGACGGTCGAGGAAATTCTGATTCCTCGCGTCGCAATGATGTTGCGAATTCCGGCCACAGCTGCAGCGGTGATCGATGATGTCCTTGGCCTGTTGGGATCAGTGCGCCTGGACGACACGCTTCCGCAGGAACAGCATCCGTTTGTGGAAGTACGGATTCTGGAAGAGGGGCCGGATCCCCTGCGCAGACGTCGGATCGAACACGCAATGGAAGGCAAACAGTTGCGATTGGCGTCGATCAAGGTGGAAAGTGCCGAGCGTGATGCTGCAGCCGGCGAGGCCGCAGCAGCGTTTAACCAGACAGACCTGAAGACGATCGATCCGGAAGATATTTTTCTGGATGCGTATCGCGAAAAGTTTCGCAGCGAACCCGACTCTCGTGTGCTGGAAGCCTTCCGCGAGATTCTGCTGCAGGAGGCTCGCGGCTGATGAGAATTGAACGCATCACCTTATGCAATATTGCTTCGCTGGCGGGCACGCATTCTGTCGATTTCACAAAAGACCCGCTCAGAACCGCCGGGCTGTTTTCGATCAGCGGGGCGACCGGAGCTGGCAAGAGCACGCTTCTGGATGCCTTATGCCTGGCGCTGTTTGATAAGACTCCGCGATTGAATCAGGTTGCGAAGAAGTCGGCGGAGCTGGAGACGGGCGAAAGGCAATACGACACGCGAACTCTGCTGCGTCTCAACACGGCGTACGGATTCGCCGAAGTTGCGTTTGTTGGTGTTGATCAACAGCGATGGACGGCGCGTTGGAGTGTCCGCCGCAGCCACAATAAGCCGGACGGAAACCTGCAGGACGTCGAAATGGCGTTGTATCGCGGCCATATCGCACCGGGTGGCGACGGAGTCGTGGAGGCAGGCGGCAAGAAGAAGCTGGTCAAGGAGTCGATCGAAGAAAAGATCGGGCTGACGTTTGAGCAGTTCACGCGAGCCGTGTTGTTGGCTCAGAACGATTTTGCGACGTTTCTCAAGGCGGCAGACAAGCAGCGTGCAGAGATTTTGCAGGCGTTAACGGGCACAGAACACTTTGAAGCAATTTCGCGAGCGGTTTTTGTTCGGTATTCGCTCGAAAAGAAAGAGGTTGAGACTCTGGAAGCTCAACTGCAGGGAGTTCGGGCTTTGTCGGATGAAGCTCGGGCGCAAGCGGATGAGGCGTTGTTGTCGGCGACGAGCAATGTCCAACAGTTGAAAGTCAACCTGAAGGAACACGAAGTTCGGGCGGAATGGTTTCGCCAACATGCGACGTTGCTGACTGCTGTTGAGAAGGCAAGGGCGGAGTTCACAGCGGTAGTGCAACTATGTGCTGCTGCGTCGGATCGGCGCGCGGAGTTAAAGCTTACCGAGAACGTCAGTCATGCGGCACGTGGGTTGCGGGATGATGAAGTGCGGGCAGCAAAGGCTGTTGCAACCGCTCGAACGGTGTTTGAGAGTGCTGAGACGGCACTGAAGTCTCATAATGAAACGCTGAAGACCACAACCGATCGCGTCAGGACTGCGACCGCAGCATTGAAGCTGGTGCAGGAAGAAGAGTTGGCGGCGGCTCCGCAGTTGAAACGTGCATTGGAGCTGGATGCGCAACTTGAGCCATTGCAGTTGCGAGTTAAGAACTCCCACGCCGCGCTGACGAACGCCACGGCTGCCGTAAACGACGCGACCAGGAAACATGATGACGCAGTCAGGCGAAAACAGGCTGTGCTTGACGAGCAACAGATTCTGGAAGCGCGGCGTGGAAAACTGACGGCGTACCTGCCGTTTGTGAAGGAGGCTGCGACGTGGCATCATCGTCTGGATACGGCGATTTCGACAGGTTCTGAGGCCACTCAGCTTCGCGACGAGCTGAAGTTGCTAACGGAAACGCGGCAGACCGAACAGCATGAACTCGAGACGAAACGGGACGAATTGCTGCAGGTTCAGCAACAGATGGAATCTGCTGTAACTGAACTTCACGTCGCCGAAACGGCGGAGCGGAAGTTCGATGGTGAGCGGTTGGCTCAGCATCGTGTTGAGCTGGACGCTTCGCAGCGCGTGCTGACGACGTTGCAGCAGGAATTGGCCGAACGTGTCAAGCTTCGCGATCAAACTGAGACCATCGAAAAGGAAATTGCTGAGCTGGAGTCGCAGCAGACTCAGGACACAACGACCCTGAATCAGCATCAGGAAGTGGATGTTCCAGCTGCCTTCCGTGATGCGCAGGTATCGCGCGATCAGTTGGAACGCATCGTTGCCGCAGTCGACGATGATGCGAAGCGCTTGCGATTGTCATTGCAGCCACACCAGCCGTGTCCCGTTTGTGGTTCTGAGTCGCATCCGTACAGCGATCATGCTCCGGATTTCGAAGCAGCGGCGGTTGCGGCTGCCAAAGATCACTACAAAGAACTGGAGATACGACGTGACAAGTTGAACAACGAAGTTCAGCGACTTGTGGCAGGTTCGGAGTCGAGACTGGATCAGATTACCAAACAGCAGCAGGTTCGCCAGAAGTTGCTGGCGACGATCGACAGCGCTGTGTATTCGTCTGTAGATCATGCGGAAGTCGCGACGGTTCTGGCGTTGCCGGAAGTGGAACGGCAGGGCGTGGTAACAAGCAAACTGGACGCTGTGGCAATGTCGCTCAAGCAGATTGCGGCGGATGAAAAGGCTCAGCGAGATGCGGCGAAGTTGACTCAAAAGCGACGTGAGCTTGTCGAGAAAATAGTGGCACAACATCAATCGCGTCAGCACGCAGTGACCGTACTGGAAAGGCAGACGAGTATCACAGCCGCGAAACACGCGGTCTCTGAATCGACGTTGAAGAAGGCAGACGAAGCATCGCATGATGCGTTGGCCGCGTTGGGCGGGCTGTTCAGCGCTTTGCCACATGCCAAAGATGAATTGACCGCTGGTGCTTCAGTGTTTCGAGACACTTTTGTGGCCTCCACGAAATCTTGCGGCGAGATTCAAGAGCAACTGGTCGGGCTCACAGCCAACCTTTTGGCAGCAAATGCGACGATCGAACCACTTGAAGAGGCAATGTTCAGGGCGAGTCAAGCGCGGACGGCCTGCGAGATCGAACACACGGCAACTGTCGGCGATCACGACAAGCATGTGCAGCAGCGGCAGCAGTTGCTTGATGGTCGCGCCGTCGATGTTGTGCAGCAGGAGTTTGCGGCACGTCTGACAACGGCTGGTCAAACCGTGGATGAACGCACGGCAGCAAGACACGCTGCTGAAAAACTTCTGGCAGCTGCGGAAGAAGCACACAAATCTACAAAAACAAACGCTGAACAGACTGCAGACGGCTTGCAGACCGCGCAAGCCGCGATGACTGCCTGGCTTGAATCATTCAACGCAAGTTCATCACGCAAGCTGACGATCGCCGATGTCGATCAAATGCTGGCTCGGGATGCGGCATGGTTCGAGACTGAACGCACGCACTTCAAGAGCCTGGATGAACGAGTCACCTCAACATCCAGCGCCTGTGATGTTTACCAGCAGCAGATGCAGCAACACGTTGACACGCGACCTGTGCCCGACGATGAAGCTGTTATCCTTGTGGCCGAGCAGCGAGTCAAGGGAGAGCTGGAAGCGGCAAAAACCGTACAGGAAGCCGCTCTGGATGAGATTAAGAACGATGATCGACAGCGGAATCAGAACGCTGAGTTGACTCAGCGTTTGGCGCAACGGCTCACCGTCGCTGAACCGTGGCTCAAACTAAACGAACTGATCGGCTCGAAAGAAGGCGACAAATTCCGCATGATCGCTCAGCGCCGCACGCTGGACGTTCTGCTGGGCTACGCGAATCATCAGTTGACTCAGCTGTCGGCACGTTATCGCCTGGAACGTCTTCCGGAATCGTTGAATCTGATCGTCATCGACTGTGACATGGGAGAAGAACGGCGTTCGGTGCATTCACTGTCTGGTGGTGAATCGTTTCTGGTCTCATTGGCGCTGGCACTGGGCCTGGCATCGCTCACATCCAATCGGCTGCGAATTGAATCGCTGTTTATTGACGAAGGGTTTGGAAGCCTGGATCTGGAGACACTGACGATGGCCATGAATGCTCTGACACACCTTGAAGCGCAGGGACGTAAAGTGGGCGTCATTTCTCATGTGACCGAAATGACGGATGCGATTCCGGTGCAGATCAGAGTGGAAAAACGTCGCAGCGGCGGTGCGTCGCGGATTGTGATTCCAGGGGCCGATCCTGACTGCGTGAGTCCAACGACGGATTTCGAAGCGACAACGAAGGCGTTGTCATCCAAATCAGAAGATTCGGACGAAGTGAGGGCATTGGCCGCGACGATTTTGAATATCCTGAAGCGAGAGCAGCAACTGGGCAATGAAAAGGTATCCACAACAGCGCTGCGAAAAGAGATCGGCTGCAAGGTTAAAGATTTTGCGTGTGCTCAGGTACTGCTCGATGGGCAAATTGTTATGGACGGTCGCAGTTTGCGGCTGGCTGATAATTGAAGATCAGCCAATAACGATGTAGCCATCATCGCTCCGCGTGATGAGCCCACAAGATTCAACGTGACAGATGTTTGAACATGGCGGAGTCATCACGACGCGAGCACTTGTGGGCTCGTCTCGGCGGAGCGAGACGGCTACATTAAGTGAATGATTCGATTGCACAATGAAAGAACGCTCATGAGGAATACGATGACCAGAAACAGAAACCGAATTGCCGCGTGGGTTTTATTCGCGGTGGTGGCAACCCTGATGCGCGGCACGGCGAGCGCTGGTGAAGTAGAATTCGTCGTGGGCGACTTGATGGCCGCAGAAGGCGGAAGCTGGAATCCAGAAGACAGTCCATTGAAGTCGCCGTTTGGCGTCGATTTCAATTCACAGGGTGACATGTGGATTGTGGAACTGGAAGGTGGCCGAGTCCATACGTTCGATGCGGCCGGTAAACTGCGTCATGCAGGTGGCGAAGGGACAAAGAGTTACAAGGGAGACGGCGGAAAGCTGGCAGCCGCAACTTTTAACGGCATGCATAACTGCGCGGTCACGCCCAATGGTGATCTATATATCGCGGACAGCTGGAATCACTGTGTTCGGAAAGTGGATGCGGCGACCGGTGTGATTTCCACCAGCGCAGGGACGGGTCAGAAGGGATTCAGCGGCGATGGCGGTCCGGCTACAGCAGCGACTTTTGATTTTGTGATGTGCATCACGCTGAATCCGACCAACGATGTACTGCATATTGCGGATCTGAACAATCGCCGGATTCGTGCTGTCGATCTGAAGTCCGGCGTGGTGACGACTGTTGCCGGAAATGGCAGAAATGGTGTTCCGAAGGATGGTGATGTTGCCGTTGCAAGCCCGCTTGTGGATCCACGAGCAGTCGCACAGGATTCGAAGGGCATTATCTGGATCCTCGAACGCGGTGGCCATGCGCTGCGAGCAGTGTTCCCTGATGGCATCATTCATACAGTCGCAGGAACCGGGACGAGAGGATTCGCGGACGGCCCTGGACTGACCTCACAGTTCGGATCACCCAAACATCTCTGCGTAGATGATGTCGACAACGTCTACATCGCCGACGACGAAAACGCTGCCATCCGACGCATTGATTCGCAGACGCGCGAAGTGACAACGATTCTCGGAAAAGGGCAGGGCGATGCTCGGATCAGGCTCAGTCATCCCCACGGAGTGACCTGGGAGAATGGATGGCTCTACGTCGTCGATATGGGCAACAATCGAATTCTGCGGATGAAGCCGTGACACTTGATTGGGGCCTGCAAATTCAACCCCAATGTCTGGTCTTGATAACGCACTCGTCAATCGATGTCATGTTGTACGCACCATCGACACTTCAGAACGCTAGTTTTTCCGGCAGGTATTTTCCCAGCAGATCGGCGTAGTAAGGTCGGAGTTTGTTCCAGTCAGGCGGTTCCGGCGATTTTGAGTACAGGTCGTACGGATTGAATTTGCGGACCCAGGGCAGCATCGCACGGTCATGGTCGTCGCAGAGCCAGTCGTATTCGCATTCACGGTGCCAGGCGTAAAACGAGTGATAGCGGATCATGTACAGCGCGGGTTCGGGAAGATGATCCTTCATCACGTGATACAGGTATTCATCGTGGCCCCATGACATCAGCACCTGACGCAGACCACAATTCCTTTCGTAGACGCCCAGCTGCTGGCTCAGTTTCGGATCAGCGTGATCTGGGTTCTCGGCGAAGAACTCGCTGAACACGATGCGGTTACTGAAGTGACAACCGACCGGAAAGGTGTCACCCACGACCGCCCATTGTGGTTCGCCGTACAGGCACAGGACTTTGCCGAGATCATGGATCAGCCCGGTCAGCACAAACCAGTCTTCCTGTCCGTCTTTGCGGATGGATTCAGCGGTCTGCAGCAGGTGCTGGAGCTGATCGAGGTCGATATCGGGGTCCGAATCGTCAACCAGTGTATTCAGAAAATCCAGAGCTTCAAAGATGCTCATCTGCTGGCGGTCGAGCCGCAGGAATTCATCGCGTTTCTGGCAGACAAAGGCGAGCGTCTGATGCCGATGGTTCTGGCGATAGAATTCGCGGACGGTGTCCCGGGCCGGTTCGTCGTAGTTGCGGTAATCGCTTTTTGCTTTGGCGTCCGGGACTGGGTAGACCTGTTCTTCCACAAAGTCTTCCCAGGCTTTGATCACAGTTGCCGGACGAGACTGGTCTTCTGAGGGGGTTGACATGTGTGGCTCGCTCGGCGGTGGTGACGGAAAAACTCTTGAATCAGTTTGTAGGCCGGACCGAGCGTCGGGCATTCCGGCTGATGCGCGGAGTGCCGGAACGGCGCTCCGCTTGGTCCGGCCTACAGAACCCCGAAACTAAACATCTCATATCAGGCGGCAAGTGGTGGTTTTACCGGACTGGGCGAATCTTGTAAATTGCTGACCCTGTTCAGCAAACGTTGAGAGTGTTGCTATTCTGAGAAGATTTATCCTGACCAGCAGGAGAGCACTTGGTTGAGTACAGAGTAGCCATCACTCTCTGAGTGATGAATTGCGATTAGCTGGGATAAGGGCGGATCAACCAGGACGTGACTCCGTCAGTAACGCCTGTCTGAACTGGCCAAATGAATCGCATTGCGTCACTCGGAGAGTGACGGCTACTTTGGATTGCGGGCAAAACCCGCGCCAAGATTCCGAGACAGTGCAGAGGAGAATGAATCGATGATCCGAGTTTTTGGGTCGGTATGCCCCGTGGTTGTGCTCTTGCTGGTCAGCTCTGCGTTAAATGCTCAGACAACGGACAAACCAACTGCTTCCGCGACACCGTTGGCGAATGCCCATGCACATAACGATTACGAACACCTTCGACCGCTGCTGGATGCACTGGACCAGGGTTTTACGAGCATCGAGGCGGATGTTTTTCTGGTCGAAGGGCAGCTACTGGTCGCACACAACTTTGCGGATGTCTCAAAAGAACGCACCCTGGAAAAACTGTATCTTCAGCCGCTGCAGGAGCTTGCCAGCGAAAATCAGGGACGTGTTTACAAGGACGGCCCGACGGTCACTTTGCTGGTTGACATCAAGACAAACGGCGGGGCGGCGTATGCGGCGCTCCACGATCTGCTGAAACAATACGCCTCACTGATTTCCGTGACGTACGACGGGGTGTACACCGAGAATGCCGTGACCGTCATCATCAGCGGCGATCGACCGATACAGGAGATTGAAGACTCCAAACCTCGGCGAGTTGGAATCGACGGGAGAGTGGTAGATCTCGACAGCGACAAACCGGCGGCGCTGCTGCCATTAATCAGCGATAACTGGACGAGCCATTTTCGCTATCGTGGCGTCGGAACTATGCCCGATGCGGAGCGGGAAAAGCTGCATGACATGGTTCGCCGGGCACATGCCAAAGGCCGCCGAATTCGGTTCTGGGCCACACCCGAGAATCCTGTTCTCTGGAAAGAGTTGAAGGACGCGGGCGTGGATCTCATCGGGACCGACGATCTTGCAAAGTTGAGCATGTTCCTGCGGACGTGACGAATTGTTCCGACCTGACAATCTGTGTGGGTATCTCAATAATTGAACAACTGCACCTGCTTGTAGACGTTGCCGGTTGCCTGATTCATCGCCCGCTGTACGATGCCCTTACTATTACTGGTCAGACGTCGTCCTTTGATGGCCCGCGCGACCATCTTGTGAGTCAGTTGTTCCGTGGATGCCAGAACGAGATCATGTGACTTCAATTGCAGTTGCTGCATGAGGTCGGCGATCGGTTGAGGTCCGAAGTTGCGTTCATTTTCGTCTGTCATGCACGGAATCTACAGGATCAGTAACCCAGATGGCCAGTGTCAGAACGGAACTTCCTGATGTCGATGTCATTGTCGATGAGATTCCGTATAGCGGGGTCTTCAACATGTCGATGGATGCCGCTTTGCTCCAGTTGGCAGCAGAACGCGAACGGAGTGTCGTCCGCATTTATCAATGGTCTGGGCCGACGGTGACGCTGGGGTATTTTCAGGGATCAGGGCCGGCAGTGGAATCGCCATTTCCGGGGATCCCGGTCGTCCGGCGATTGAGCGGTGGTGGAGCGATTTTGCACGATCAGGAGGTTACTTACTCACTCGTGTTGCCGGTTTCACATCCAGCGCGCCCGGATCCGTCTGCTGTTTATCAAACAGTCCATCGGGCGATTATCAAACTGTTGTCCAACGCGGGTGTGCCATGTCAACTGCGCAGCGAGTTCGATGCGATGAGTTCCAATCAGGCTGTCAGCAACAATGGCATCGCAGTTGAACCGTTTCTTTGTTTTCTGCGAAAGAACGCGAACGATATCGTACATGCATCCGGCAACAAGATCGTTGGCAGCGCACAGCGACGACGTAAAGGTGTGACGCTCCAGCATGGCAGCATCATTCTGAAAGCATCGCGAGTGGTGCCGCAGATACCGGGAATCGAAGAACTTGAACCGAACTTTTCGGACACCGATTTCCGGCAATCATTGCCCGGCATGATTGCCAGTTCCATCGGCCATTCGATGAATCTTCGAAGTTATACAGACGCGGAGCAATCACTCGCCGCAACAATTGCGTCGGAAATAAGATGAAACTTGTTAACGTAGACCTTCGGGAAATCCAGCTGATGAAGACGAAGAATGGCCGTTTCAGCATCAAAGGCTGACCAGTCTATTGTCGCGACAGTAAAGAAGTTGTAGCAACACGCGCTGCAGCACTCAGGTCGGCTGCAGATACGATTTTCTGAAACCCTCGCTTTTCGCCGTGTTTTTAACGTTTGACTCCGCTCAAACGGTTCCGTCGCTGATAGACCGCACACTGGCGGACTTTAACGGACAGGACCGATCGAGGGATTAAAAATCGCAATTTGTTTCCCGTGAACGGTATTTGATGCTGGCAGACTTACGCTGGATTGTTAAATTGATATTCAATTCGCGAACTTAACCTGTCAACTACTCCGAGATCCTCTGTTCGCATGCATTTCGGAACGGTATTCATTGCTTCGGAGCACCATGATAATGGTTTCTGCGGAACTGAGAGTTGTCGGCGGCAAACACGTCGGCCAAGTGATTCCGTTGAATCGCCGCAAATTCCTGATCGGTCGCGAACAGGATTGCCAACTGCGTCCGAACAGCGAAATGGTCAGTCGCCATCATTGTGTGTTCAGCGTGGACGATTATTCCGTCCGACTGAGAGACTTGGGCAGTACAAATGGCACACTGGTGAACGGCGAACGCATCCGGAAGGACGTTGTTCTGGTCGCAGGCGACAAAATTGTCATCGGCAACCTGGAATTTGAGCTTTTCATCCGACCAGGCGTCACTGCTGCCGAATCTGACAGTGCTGTGCTGCCATCAATGTCGGCAGTCTCCAGCGAAGATACTCAATTCACAGACAAGACAGTCTACGAATTGCCGGCATTGTCGCCGGTGGTTGCTTCGACGGTTCAGAATCAGGTGGCGCCGACGCAGCCGGTTCCGGTGGTGAATGTCGCCGACACTACGATGTTGAACATGCCTCAGATGATGCCAAACCAGTATCCGTATCAACAGATGATGCCCCAGATGTACCCCGGCGGGTATCCGTATCAGCAGCCAATGATGCCAGGTTACGGGCAGATGTACCCGCAGATGTACCCGCAAATGATGCCGCAAATGGGCTATCCGATGCAGGGAGGAACAATGCAGGCTCCCCCAGCGGCACCTGAAGCTTCTGCGGCAGCCGGACCGGCCGTCATCCTGCCAAATCCCGAAGATACAGGTGCGAAAGAATCTGACGTCGCCAAGGGCAGTTCGGGATCATCGCACAAGGATACCGAAAAGCCAACAGGTGCTGCGGATGCGATTATCAAACAGTACAGGGGGCGACGGTAAGCTGTTGATCCTGCATGATTCATCAGCGGGCTTTGCGAATTGTTCGCCAGGCTCGCGGTCATTTGACTTCTTCAATTCTGGAAACACGCCATGGCAGATCCCAGCGACGTTCAGCGGAAATATAAGGAGTTCCTTGACCTTCTTCCGCTGACTTTGACTTTGGCCGGACTGCCGCCCAGCGAGCACGGGCGATATTTCACCGCTGAGCAGATTGAATCACGATTGTTCACAATTCGGCATGCGTGGAAAGCCGCCCGCCAGGTGACCCGCGAATGTATCCAGCCCGGTTCCGCTTCGGCTGCTTCATCACCGGACGTCGGTTGATGCGTGGTCCCGGCAGAGATCTTTTGCCGCACGAACGAGCCCATTGGCATCCAGGCCGAGTTCTGCCAACAACTCATCGCGGTCGCCGTGTTCGACGAATGCGTCGGGGATGGCGAGAATGCGGAAACGTTCGGTGTTGAGCATTTGGCGATTGGCAGATTCCAGGACAGCACTGCCAAATCCCCCCATGAGAGCGTTCTCTTCGATCGTGATCACGAAGCCCTTGGCAGACGCTTTGGCAATGACGACATCATCGACGGGTTTGACGAATCGCGCGTTCACAACGCCGACACTGAGACCTTCGCTGCGAAGTTGTTCCGCAGCGGCAACGGCCTGCGACAGCATTGTGCCGCAGGAAAGGATATTCCCGTCCTGGCCCCATGACAGGACTTCAGCCTTTCCCAGTTCAACAGGTGCCACGTCGCGCGCGACTTGTACTGCTTTCGTCTTTGGATAGCGAATCGAGACTGGTGACGTGCTTTCCAGGGCGAAATCCAGCATCGCCCGGATTTCCAGCTCGTCACCAGGTGCAGTCACAATCATGTTCGGAAAGATACGCATATAGCTGTTGTCAAACACACCGTGATGAGTCGGGCCGTCCGGGCCACACAGGCCAGCTCGATCGAGACAGAAGACCACCGGAAGATCCTGTAGGGCGACTTCCTGGAAGATCTGGTCAAAGCTGCGCTGCAGGAACGTACTGTAGATGTCCACAATCGGTTTCATACCCGACTTGGCCATGCCCCCGGCAAACGCAACGGCGTGGCTCTCGCAGATGCCCGTGTCGAAGAATCGATCGGGGAATTCGTCGCGGATCCGTTCCAGCTTGTTACCGGCACACATGGCGGCGGTGAGTACGCAGACCCGCTCGTCTTCGCACATCGCAGCCTGAATCGCATCAGACATGAGCTCAGTGTATGAAATCTCCGACGAATTCCTGACCGGTACGATTTCATTGTCGGTATCTCGTTTGAACGGCGAAGGAGTATGAAACTTTACCGGATCCTTGCAAGCTGGCTCGAAGCCATGGCCTTTTTCGGTGAAGACATGCAGCAAAACCGGGCCCTTTACATCGCGAACCAGTTCCAGATAGCGACGCAGCGATTTTATGTCGTGCCCGTCGACCGGGCCGATATAGCGGAAGCCCATTTCTTCGAACAACATCCCGCCGTGGAGGAATGATTTCAATGCATCCTTGAAACCTCCCAGCATCTTCTCAGTGGATTCACCAACCAGCGGTACTTTATTCAACAGCCAGGAGACATCTCGCTTCAGTCCATTGTAGAAGGGAGCAATTCTGGCCTTGTCCAGATAACTTGCCAGTCCGCCGACTCGGGGACAGATGCCCATCTTGTTATCGTTCAGAATCACCAGCAGATCTTTATCGAGACCGGCAGCGTTATTCATGGCTTCAAAGACAATCCCCGACGGCAGCGCGCCATCACCGATGACTGCAACAGATTTTCGACCGTCTTTGAAAAGCAGATCGTCAGCCGCTTTCATGCCAAGGACCGTCGAGACGCTGCTGCCGGCGTGGCCGGTGACGAAGAGATCGTAGTCACTTTCTGCGGGGTTCGGGTATCCCATCAATCCGCCACGACGACGAATGCTTGAGAACTGATCAAAACGTCCGGTGATCAGCTTGTGAGGATAAATCTGATGGCCCGTGTCCCAGATCAGACGGTCCTTTGAAAAATCAAATGTCAGATGCAGCGCGATGCAGAGTTCAACTACGCCCAGATTGCTGGCAAAGTGTGCCGCTCGGTCGGACACAATTGTGAGCAACGCTTCACGAATGTCATCCGACAACTGGACAAGCTCCGTCTCGCTCAGTGCGTTCAGGTCTTTCGGGGATCGGATGCCGCTGAGAATTTCAAATGACATTCTTGTCTCTATTGCTGTGTTTTCCAAAACAGTTACCGGGGGCTATCGCCATTCCGCTTAGTGATCTCGTTCCACCATAAACCGGGCCAGTTCCCTTAGCCAGCGGCTACGATCACCAAAGTCGGCGACCGCATCACATGCTTCCTGCACCAGTTGTTCAGCCTTCGCGCGGCTGCTTTCGATTCCCAGCAAACCGGGATACGTGAGTTTTCCAAGATCTGCATCGCGGCCTGATTTTTTGCCAAGCTTGGTTTGGTCGCCAGTCACATCCAGCAGATCGTCAGCAATTTGAAACGCCAATCCAATGCAATGGCCAAAATGTTGAAGGCGATTCCTGCTGTCCGCATCTGCCGATGACGTTGCTGCACCCAGTTCCAGCGCCCCTGCGATCAACGCCCCGGTCTTCATTCTATGGATTTGACTGAGTAGTACTACGCGAGACGCTGTCGTTCGGTTGGAATTGTTCTGACGAAAATCAGGAATAGAGGTCGATGTTTCGCCGTGAACATTGGGGAAATCCGCAGAATCCACTGCCTTCTGAACCGCAGCCGCCCCCGACTCGCAACCGTGTTTCTCTGCGTGCTGTATGTGCATTTCAGCATTTTCGAGGTTTACAAAGGCCCCGCGTTCTGCTTCCAGATCCAGCACCTGACCACCGACCATGCCTGATCCGCCAGCGGCTGAAGCCAGGATTCGCAACTGTTCGGCGATCTGCAGGCCATTGATTTCTCCTGCCCCGGTGATTTGCGTCGCGATAGTCTCAAACGCCAGCGTCAACAGGCAGTCACCCGCCAGAATTGCGAGCGCCTCGCCGAATACTTTATGGCTTGTCAGTCGGCCACGGCGAAAGTCGTCATCATCCATCGACGGCAGGTCGTCATGAATGAGCGAATACGTGTGAACCATTTCGATCGCACAAGCCGCCGGAATCGCGTCTTCCTGCCTGCCGCCGCATACCTCATTTGCTAGCAGGACCAACACTGGTCGCAACCGCTTTCCACCCGCCATCAGACTGTATTCGACAGCAGATTTCAGGGCGTTCGGCCACTCACTGCGATCCAGTGTTTCCACCAGCGCAGCCTCAATCACCGTTCGCATTTCTTGAAGATGAACTTTGAAGGCCGAGTTGGTCATAGAGAGCCTGTGGGTCAGGAGACTGCTCTCGGCGGGTCCGTCCCGCCAGTTAAAGTTCACGGAGCATAACGATTTGACAGGCATCAGCGAAAGCATCGCGCGACCGTGAGAAGAACCGGTCGGCATCCGGACGAATTCAAAGCCACATTCGGCAGATTTGCTGCTGATCGCAAGTCCTGAGTTTAGACTTCATGCTGACTGTTTTCTGAGCCTGATGCGTGATTTACCGCTTGGAAATATGCGACCGAGCGAAAACACGACTGGTAGAAGGAATGGCCCAGATAGACTGCGAAGTCGGGTTGACTTACCGGACTATAATCTATCACGATTCAAACTCCAAACTGGGCCAGATCATTCTGGATGTCCCGAAATCATGCAGAACTTCGCGTTACGGAGCACTCGAAATGAGCAGCAAAGAGTATCGGGAGCAGAAACAACTCCGCCTGGCAAAAGAACTGGCCGACTATTTGCGGCCTCGTCTGAATACCGCTGTTTCAGTCCGCCTGTGGGACGGCTCGCTGATTCCACTTGGTGAGAACGTTGAGCCTGGTCTGGAAATCTCGATCTCAGGCCCGGGCGTTGCTGGTGCGTTTCTGCGGTGGCCGACTGCCGATACATTGTTGCGACTGTATGCAAGAGGTTCGATCGGATACGCAGGTGCCGACCTGTTGACTCTGATTGAGAAAGCGCGAGTCAAGAACAGCCGGAAGAAGAGTCGAGACCTTCCACTTGGGCTGTTGTTCAGATTTGCAACCGCCTTTCTCACCGCTCCAGGCGAATCAACGACCGTTGACCATGTGTATCGAGGCGACGAATCTGGATTGAAACGGGCGCACGGAGAGAATTCCGACTTTATTCAGTTTCATTACGATGTCAGCAACGACTTTTACCGTCTGTTCCTCGACAAACAAATGCTCTACTCCTGTGCGTATTTTCATGATTGGAATGAATCATTGGAGCAAGCGCAATTGAACAAGCTGGACATGATTTGCCGCAAGCTGCAGCTGCAACCAGGTGAAAAATATCTGGACATCGGCTGCGGCTGGGGCGCTCTGATTTGCTATGCCGCACAGAACTACGGAGTCAAGGCTCACGGAATCACGTTATCCCGAGCACAGCTGGCCTTGACGCAACAGAAAATCGTGACACAGGGGCTGCAGGACCTTGTAACGGTCGAGTACTGCGATTATCAAAACCTTGAAGGCACGTTCGACAAGATCTCCAGTGTCGGCATGGTTGAACATGTTGGTATCGACAACATGGCCGGGTACATGACGAAAGTCCGAAGTCTGCTGCGAGATCGCGGGCTTTTTCTGAATCACGGAATTACTCGTCCCGGCAAGATGTCGGACAAAAAATTTCGCCACATGTCACCTGAACGCCGGTTATTGGCAAAGTACATCTTTCCTGGCGGCGAACTCGATCATCTCGGCCACATGATTCAGTGTATGGAGGCGGCGGGCTTTGATGTGCATGACGTCGAAGGCTGGCGAGATCACTATTCCATGACTTGTCGTCACTGGGTCCAGCGACTTGAGGCCAACCGGGAAGAGGCGATTCGCCAGGTCGGCGTTGAGAAGTTTCGCATGTGGACACTGTATCTGACTGGCTGCGTGTTCGCACTGGGAGATGGCGGGGCGCGTCTCTATCAAACCGTCGCTACAAACCAGGGCAAACGCGGCGTCTCCGGAATGCCCTGCACCCGGGAACACCTTTACCGTCTACCAACGCCGAAGGTTGAATCGCTGGACGAGATACGTCCTGCCGGCTGATGCGGGGGCCGGGATTATTCTCGACCTACGTTCCCGTCGCCAATGCCAGTCCTGCTTTGCATGCCGCAAGATACTCCGGGATGAACAGTCGTTCCTTCACCGTGTGAATTTCGTGTTGACCACAACCCATCGTCACGGCGGGGTAGCCATGCAGGGCCATCCAGTTGGCATCAAGGCCGCCATCGCAGACCTGAGGAACGGGTTTCAGGCCGACGGATTCAGACGCTGATTTTGCCACCAGCACGCATTCGCTGTTATCGTCGATCCGGAACGCTTCGTATCGGACGTCTTCTTCAAATTTCAAAGTTCCGCATTGCCCATTTGCGTTCGAGACACTCTTGACGGCCGTTTCGAAGGCATCGCGCCAGGCATCGACAATTTGCTGTCGGAACTTACGGTCGTGGCTGCGCGCTTCTGCCTGAATTTTCACCAACGGCATCACCACATTGGTCGCATCGCCGCCATGAATGATTCCGAGATTACTCGAACCGCGACTTCTGCCTTTGCGTACGAGTCCATGCCATCCGGTTTTCTGCAGCTGCGCTATCGCGATAGATGCCACCACCGCTGCGTTGACTCCGTCCTCCGGATGAGCACCGGCGTGACTGGCGATGCCCTCAATGCGAATCGCCAGATTGTTCGCTCCGACAGCTCCAGTGATTAGACTGTTGGGATCTCGCCCGTCCCAGTTGAAGCACAACTCCGGCTTGCCAAGTTTGCCAGAATTCAGATACCGAGCCCCCCGCAGCCCGGTTTCTTCCTGGACCGTGAAGAGCAGAGTCAGTGGCGGATAGTCGAGCCCCTGACTGAGCGTTTCCAGAATCGCCGTGAGAACCACTGCACAGCCCGCGCGATTGTCACCTCCGAGCGCGGTGTCTTTTGACTTCGGACGAATCCACTCTCCTTCACGAACGGGCTGACATCCATCACACAGAGGCACAGTGTCCATGTGCGCCATTAACAATCGACGAGGCCCTTTGAAAGTTCCCTTGAGCTTCACAATCAAGTTGCCCGTCGTGCCGCCAGCAGGACTCTTCTTGTGGGCCGTGTCAATCGAAATCGCCGATGCCGGAACTCCGGCTTCCATCATTGCCTTTTGAAGCCAGGCCGAAACATCCTGTTCCTGGCCGCTGCCTCCGGAAATCCCGATCAGATCCATCACGCGGCGGATCGCTTTATCTTCGTTCAGTCGAATCACGGTTTCGTCTCGCTGTTCGTCTTAAAATACGTCGTCAAACTCGAAAACCGGGTTTTGAAGCCCGTTCAGACACGGAATTGTGACAGACTGGCAGCGAAAGTCACCCGACATCCTTGATTGCCGTGAATCGAAGACTCGTCCAAAGACTTAGAGATCGCGGAACAACCTGCGAAAGTCCTGCGTGCCGTCAGCCACGCGATGCACAATGATGCCTTCGTCAAGCGGTTCGTAGACAATCTCATCAATCAACTTCAACGCGACTTTCGGACGGGCATCATGAACTGCTATGTAAAACGCAATGTCTTCCAGTTCTGCTTCTGCTCAAGGGGTCCACATTACGCTTGTCATGTATGATCGACCGTGCGGGAGACTCGTTCCAAAACCCGAGCCTTTATCGCTTCACTGTCAAGAATCTTCGCCTCCCCGGCGGCAGCTTGTTTCAGCGATTGATCAAGTCCTGTTCTTCATGTCACAAGTTCGCTTTGCCAAGCGCGGAATTCGGCAAGGCTTTCCTCCGGAGATTCCAGCGGCAACCCGCTGTTTACGCGATCCTGGACGAATTTTGCGAAGCATTCCAGATCATTGTCGAGTATCATTAGTCACGGCGGGCATTGTAGTGAAACGTGAGACAATTGGTCAAAATATTTTTCCAAAGGGCCGTGGAGCCCGCAGCATGACGATCGTCCTTCCGTGACAAGTCAGGACATCGACCGCAGAAGCTTGTCCTGGTCCGAAAGTGTATCCCGCCACCATAACCACGAGAAGAGCAGGACCAAAACCGCCGCTGTCCACTGATACGCTGTCAGTCCAAACACATCGCGAGCCTCCGGGCGGACGTATTCGCTCAGGAATCGATAGACGCAGTAGCCGATGAAATACAGTTTGATCAGCTGATTCCTGAACAGGCCCCGCTTCTGCAGCGCAGTGAGCACAATTGCAGCCGTCAGATGAAACATGAATTCATACAGTTGAGTCGGATGGCGTGGCAGGCGATCGACAGGCGGAAAGATCAGGGCCCAGGGCAATGTCGTCGGAGTCCCGTAACAGCAACCGCCAGCCAGGCACGATAAGCGTCCGACGGCGATTGAACCCGCGACCGGCACGGCGAACGAATCGCCCGTCTTGACCTTGATGCTAAGCCACCACTTGACCAGTTCAACGCCAAAGTATCCGCCGACCAGTCCGAACAGAATCGTCTTGCCCGACATGAAGAACGCTGAGCCGTCTCGCACCCCATCTGGGTCAAGCACAATGAACGGCAGCTTTGCCGTCACCATCGCGCCGATGAACGCACCGAGTCCAATCCAGAGACGTTCTAATGGACTCAGCAAAGGATCAGGCTTCTGCCGTCCCTTCAGCCAGACACCCATCGCCAGGGCTGACATCATCAGCAACGGGTAGAACAGAATGGTCCATTCCGGGACGGTCATGACTGCTTCCTGAATGTAGCCGTCTCGCTCCGCCGAGACGAGCCTTCACGGGGCCACACGGATGAAGATCTCACGATGAACCGTTCTGCATTGCATTGCGAAGGCTATGATTTTGACAACGTACTTCTGTTTGATGTTCGTCGATTGGCAGAGGCTCATCACGGCGGAGTGTGATGGCTACACTTTTTTAGACACGGCATGTTGCCGCGCCCCGGAATTCGGAATCAACGGTGGCAGTTGCACATGGCCGTTACGGTACAGCACGTTGTACGCTGAGAATGGCACAAGGTGGCCGCTCGGCAGCACAAAGTGTACGCACTCCTTCATCAACTGCCGCACGTCGAAATTGTACGCATCCATAAACGACGTCGTTGTGATGCGGAACATGTCGCACGGATTCAGGCTTTCCGTCAAGGCACGAGTGAAGAACTGTGTTGCGTCCGCCATGACTTCCGGTGACAAATCCGCTTGCTCGTTCCGCGATTCCAACGAAGTCCCGAGCGACACTTCACCGCAGCCACAATCTCCGCCGCCACAGGCCTGGCGAGACAGATACTGGCCTATGAGTTCTCGGGCTCGTTCGCGATTGAACGTGATCCGGCCGGACAACAGATCCAGATGCTGATCGAGATCCACAAAACGAGCCAGTGGCGTGACTCGACTGCCGGATCGATACGCATACGACAACGTGTGTCCGTTCGGGTGAGCACACGGCAGCGGAGCGAAGTCGGTTTCCTGCCACTGAGCCGATTGCTCCGCAACAGCTTTGATCACGGCCGGAAACGTGATGCGTTTTTCCAGCGTCTCCGGCAGCACGAAGCGGCCAGAATATGTCGCCGGTTGAAAACTGACGCCCGTGATCCACGGTCGCTCAATTCCGAATTCCACGAGTCGCCCGATTTCGTGATCGTTGATTCCCGGCTGCACCGTGCATACCAGGATCGTATTCAGCCCGACTTCACCAAGCTGTTCGATGGCCTTCAGTTTTGTTTCGAGCAGTGAGGCACCTCGCAGCGTCCGGTAGCCTGAGTCTTCGAACGTATCGAACTGCAGGTAGATTTCAGTGCGATGCTTTCGCTCAGCGATACTTTCCAGAAACGAGCGATCACGAGCCAGTCGAATTCCGTTGGTATTGATCATCACGATGTCAATCGGTTGATCGCAGGCGTATCGATAAATCTCTTCAAAGTGCGGATGAATCGTGGGTTCGCCACCGGACAGTTGCAGAATCTCCGGCTGGCCTTCAACTTCCACGAGACGGTCGATCGCGGCTTTGCAGTCGTCCAGAGACAAATGAGTGCCACCGGGGCCGCTCACCGCAAAACACATCGGGCATTCCAGATTGCAGGCAGAGTTGATCTCCAATAACCCGATGCAGGTATGCTGTTCGTGTTCAGTGCAGAGACCACAGTCATACGGACAGCCACGATCCGGTTCGATACCAAACGAAACCGGCACTTTGCCCGGAAGGCTGTAGTCTGTCCGATCAAACCACTTCGCATCACTGCAGACGAAATCTTCGCGGATGCCATGCAGAATGCAGGTCTTGCGAAAATAGACTCGCCCGCCTCGCGAGATCACCTTCGCGGGCACAAGAGCCAGACATTCCGGACACAGGCTTTGTGTTGTGCCCAGAAACGTATAGTCACGGTATGTTGTCATGTTTCGGATTCCTCAATTCCTTCAGAACGGTGTTTCCAGGAATTGTGGCGGAGTTTATCCGCTGCGGGTCGGCGTTTCTGTGAACTCCGAGCCCCGCGAAATACTTTGATAAACGTCACCGCAGAAACCACGCACGCGAATGCCACTACAATGAGCAGAAATGTCCACCCACTAATCTTTGATCCTACTCCCAACCATCCAACCAACGGCACTACCAAAGGTAGCCCAATGAGACATGTTGCAACAAACGCAGTAACTGCTGAAATTGCGCCAAATACAATCCCCCCAAGTATTTGACCAAACGTCATTCCGGGTCGCGGGTCATGCTCTAACCCGACAGCGACTTCGTAGGGATTGGATGAATCCGGCAACGTATCGACCTTTGGAAAACTTGTGGCTTCAAAAAACTTTGGATGCAGACGCTTCGGCTGCCGGCTGTCCGCCTCCCGTGCATGCAAATGCAGCACTTCGAGGCTGTGATCATATGTTACAGTTGACGGCGAAACCACGCTTTGTGACATGAATCACAGTCGGCGGAGCGACTGAGCTACGTAGGCGACGTCGCTCCGCGACTCGCATTTCCGTCAACGCCCAACCGAAAAGATCGCCCTGTGGCTTACGGTGCAAGTTATCATGATCGAACTCTCGGCAATTCCAAAGGATCACGTCACAGACCCAATCCTGCAAATCCAGAACTGTCCATTATTTTTTCAACGAACGAGCAATCTTCAGACATCCCCAGACGGTAAAGGCGAATGCGGCGGCTGTTGTCACGCCCGCGATTCCAAACACGAGGACCATTCCAAATTCATTGCTTCGGTTGTCTATGGAAATCACACCAAGGCACGTGATGAAGAACGTAGCGACAAATGTAAGGACAGCGACGGCAAGTCCTGTCATGACCGAAAATACGATCGCCACTGTGCCTGGCTGACTGCGATCAGACACAGACGTTGAAATGTCGGCAACCTCAGTCGCCAGGTAGGGGTTTTCTTCAGGTTGAGGTGTTGGTTCACTCATAAATCGGACAAAACGTGTTAAAAGCAGACTCACAAAAGACTCCTGGATCATTGAATCGACGATTGCGATCCAGCCCGGAGATTGACTGCATCTCGTCTTCACTGAGTTCAAAATCGAACAACTGAAGATTCTCTTTCATCCTCGCGACGTCGGACGTCTTTGGGATCACAGACGTCCCTCGTTGAACACCCCACCGCAGCAGAACCTGAGCGGCGGACCGGTGTTTCTCCAGGGCGATACACTGCACGATCCGATGATCGAGCAATGATTCTGAAGCACTGGCCATGCCCAGACTATAGTAACTTGCGGCACCGAGCGGCGAAAATGCAGTGAAGGCAATCCCTTCCTGCTGACAGTACCGCAGCAGTTTTGCCTGCACGAGAAACGGATGCGATTCCACCTGCAGCACCGACGGGCGAATACGAGCGTACGAAAGCAGGTCACGCAGCAGGCTGGTTCCGAAATTGCAGATACCAATGTGTTTTACCAATCCATCATCAACAAGATTCTCCATCGCCGCCCACGTTTCGCTGATCGGGACACGAACTTCCTCCATGCAGGGATTTGCTGCAGCCGGATCAAAAAACCATCCGGGCGGATAGCGCACATCGATCGGGACATATTTCTGGGCAATCGGAAAGTGAATCAGATACAGATCCAGTTGTTTCAGACCGAGATCCTTCAATGACTTTTCACATGCCATCTTCACATGTTCGGCAGAGTGAAACGTGTTCCACAGTTTTGACGTCACCCACAGGTCGTCCCGCTGGCAAAGGCTGGCGTCAATTGCCTGAGCGATCCCATTGCCGACTTCGACTTCATTGCCATAATCGCAGGCACAATCCAGATGACGGTATCCGGCAGCGATGGCCTGCTGAGCCACTTCAGCGGCACTGGCTTTTTCAACTTTCCAGAATCCGAATCCCACAGACGGTAACTTAGCGCCGGTGGAAACAGGCAAAGTGATCATAATGGTCTCAATAAATCGATGAACCTACGAGCGTCGTGCGACGGAAGCTGGTACGATACCAAGCTAGTCGCTGCTTGTCTCCTGGTCGTGCGGAGGCAGCAAAGTCATCCGCTTTAAGGAGTGAAAAGATGAATCCGGAAGAAATGCTCAGTATCCTCCGGTTATTGCAGGAGGAGCTCGCTGACGCCGAATCGATTCATCCCGATCATCGAAAATCTCTGCAGTCCTTGACCCACGAGATTCAGCAAACCCTGGCTTCGGATTCGCCCGCGAATACCGCGCTTTCGGTCGATTCAACTGCGACCAGCACGCTGTCTCAACGTGTGAAGGAATCGGTTATCGAGTTTGAGGTGCGTCACCCGATCATCGGTGGCTTGGTAGAACGGCTGGCCGACGGGCTTGCCGCAATGGGGATTTGAAGGAGAGAAACTCGATCAATTGCAGTTCGGCACATCACGTTTGGCCTGAGTCAGATGCTGATTGAGGACTGGGCGTTCATCGGCAGGGCAGACGTTCAGGCAACTTTGCAGCAGGTCCATCGCTTCACCTGGGCGACCAGCGCGCAGAGTCAAAATGGCATGATCTCGGCGTTCGCGATAGGAGCCGGGGATGAGCATGGACAGGCGGCACTGGACACGCCATGCGGACACCCACATCTCCTGATTGCCAAACAATGCTTTCAGATTGTTCAGCATGCGAATCATGATTGTGCGTTCGTCCACAGGCTTGAATGACCGGCGAATTTCAGCGACCGGAAGTTCCGTGATTCCGTGCAGCCATTCCAGACATTCTGCTTCATCCATGATCCGACCGTGATCGAACGCATCGACATACAGATTTCCACTATCTGTCTGCAGTCGTGTCAGAAAGTGCGACGGAGCGGCGATTGGTTCGAGCGGAATTCCGAGTTCATTGGCGACGTTCAGATAAATGAGCGATAAAGAAATCGGAATGCCACGTCCGGTCTCCAGCACGCGATTCAGGTAACTCGCGTCTGGTTCTGAAAAACAGTCGTCATCGCCACGAAGATTCAACTCTTCCGTCATATATCGCACTAGCAGTTTCAATTCTTCGACGTCGGAACCCGCTTGCGTGACTGGATGAGTAAGCCGTGCGACCGAACGCTGCAAGCGCACGCGCGTAGGTTCAAACATCAGGTCGGTTTGTCCGTCGCGAGCGATTTCAAGGGCGACCGTGACAAGATCGACGTCGGTTTCGCGACGGACCAGACGCATGAACTGTTGATCGTGTTCGAAGAGCTGGCTGTTCAACATGGAAAAAGAATTCGGGAAGGAAGAATTCAGGGTTGTGTGTCGAAAGTTGCAGTGAGAATCAGGGCAGGCCAGAGTGATTCGATAATCGATCCGCCATCGGGAACCATGAGAACCCAAACTATAACCGCGTTCTTCAAGTGCCACAATGGCGAGTGCCAACGCGAAATTCCACATCCAATTCAGAAAATCCACAGGAAATTCAGGGATGATCCGTTTGACTTTCGAATCGTAGTTTGCAGATTGGCTTCTGGACCGTGACGATAGCGACGGCCTGACGCAGTGGACCGCTCGCCGTAACTTGACTCTCCGAGTCGAGCGCGACTCTCACACTTTCATGCCCCGAATTTTCCTGCCCCCGCCAACTGAAGTCTGGCAACTGAACGCTGACTCACGTTGCTTTGTGAACCCAACGACGTGCGAACGAATCAGTATTCCGACTCAGTAGGCCGTATCAAGCGCAGCGCCGTTCCGGCAGGTCGGTCCAGCTCCTGAACAGCGTTCTCAATACTATGAATTCCACTCGCATCGCGTCAGGCGACTCTTGTCCCGCAGCGTTTGTCCCGTCAGGGACACCATGGCATCCGTGGAATCCAGGGCCGCGCAACAGGCCGTTTTGCGTTTTATCAACGTGTCACCCCCACGATTCTTGCAGCAGACGCTACGCAGTGATAAAACGCCAGTCTGACCGGGATAAAATCCGTGATACGAGCTTTATCCCCGGCTACTGGCGGGATAAGTATGTAAGTTCGGGGCTTCAACTCGATGAGCAGTGACACAGAAGTCGCCAAAGGCCTGCTCGAGATCGAAGACGAGATGCGGCGTATTCTGGATGAGCGATCGCTTCCGTATGATGCGGCGTGGAATATCTGGGGCAAGGCAATGTCACTGGTGTCGGCGTCACCGAATGTGATGCACCCGTTTTGGCTGATCTGGGGATCGCTTACCGACTGGGTTGAAAATCGTCCGGAGGAAAAAGATCAAGCAGAATCTAAAATGCGTCAAGCGGCGAAAGAATGGTTTGAGTTGAATCGTGACGACGCAATCGAAAAGAAAGAATATCTTGATCGCTGGGTATACGACGAAATGGGCTACGCACGCGACTCGATGTGAGCCGCGAGTCAGTCGTGGTGAACTTTGCCGCAACGAGCCCCGAACAATGCCGTCAACCATAGCGGCCGACAACGCGGGTTTTGAAATCAGTGTGTTTTGGCGGCCGCCCGGTTACGGCTGTCGTTCGGATTGATGCCGCGTGGTCACCAGTGCGTCGAGAATGAATCGCACTATTCGTGACGCCTCGAGTTGGTGGCAGCCGGGTTTAGTTTATCGAACGCTGGATTCGGCGTTGGAATCGCAGTATTGAACCACGGATCACACGGAACGACACGGATCAATCGCACAACTCATCGCATGCGGCTGAATGAGGCTTCGCGAGTCCCGGCGTCGGCATTGCAAAGATGTTCGATCATCTTCAACTCGGCACCTTTGTGGCGGCTTCCATGATTCTTTGTTCGGTCGCTTCGGATCGGCTGAATTCGCCGGTCAACACACCTTCGCTGAAGGAAAGAAAACGGGACATTCTACTTACCCGTTAAAGCACAATGTCCCCTTTTGCGATTCCAACCTTGTGCACTGGACCTTCGTCATCATCCCTTTCGGCCTCATCCGCTGGCGAACCCATCATGAACTCACCCATCGGAATCAGCTTCAACTTCATCCCGATGCTGTTCGTAAGCAACTCGCCGTCAGGTGAAGCAGACGCAGCCACCGCAGATTCTGGTGGTGAAGATTCTGGTCGTGACGAAGTTGGTGCTGATGATTCCCCGCAACCAGCCAGAAAACCAGTCGTCACCAGGCATAGCAGCCACAACCGTAATCCATATCGCATGACGATCAGCCTATGAAAAGAAGGGGCACCGGTAACCGTTGCGGGTCAAGTTTACGACCGGAGCCCCACACCAGCAACTGTGCTGGCTGAACATGGCAATGTTCATGACGGCAATTCTGGCTGGGCTGGCATGAGCTGAGGGGACCTCTGCCTGACAGACCGTGATCTGCATGCAATATTCGCCTTTCTGTTGATGCGGGCATCGCTCTGATCATCTATGTGAAACAGATTAAGCTGGCCTTTGCAGTAGCATTTGAAAACTGGAGACGTACAAGACGCGCCCTGCCATGCGTTACTCAGTTCGAATGGGTTTCTTTCTGTGGATTAGTCTCAACCAACGGATCCGCTGTTGCGATGACGTCGAGAACCGGTTTCCAAAGACGGACATCGTAGTCGCCAGTCGAATTTTCTCTCATATAGGCAACCTCACGGCAGCCGCAGCCGTACGCCAGGTAGTCGCCGTCTGGAGACAGTGCAAGGTTTCCGACCTGTCCGAAACGGTCCCGGAGGACCGATAGTGATCGCCCTGTAACAAGATGTCTGATTGAGACTAGTTCATCGGGTTCCGGATCCTTGTTACGATTGACAATGATGTCGCCCGTGACGAGGAGATTTCGTTTCTCGCAGACCTGCGCCGTGACAGCCCAGACCTCATAGGATTGCCTCGTGAATTTGTACACAACTTCACTAGTCTCAGCGTCAAGGACTTCATCGACTGCGATGATCAACGGGTTGTTGCCCGATCGGAGAAACACGATTCCATTCAGGCCACTCGATCGAGGGCGGGTTTTGCCCTCTGGCCACCATGTCATCTGCCGTTCGTCGGAACGCAGTAGGACTTCTTCGCCGGAGCGAGACCAGAGCAGAGATGTAATTGGGCCCATGATGTTTGAGTTCCTGCACTTTTCATCCAGCGCGGAAAGCTTCCAGATTCTCGAATGCTCTGAGTAGTTCCCTCCAGCAGCCAACTGTGAATCATCAGGGGAAAAGGCAAGTGCCAAGACTCCTCCGTTTCGAGAAACAGGCTCATCACTTTTAGCACGATCAGATCGCTCGGCCTGCGAAAGAATACGCATATCACGGTATGTCAGACTTTCACCGTGCTCCAGCGTCCAAACTCTGACTGCTCCTGCAGCCATTCCGCAGGCCAAGGTCTTTCCATCAGAAGAGATGGCAAGTGATGTTACCGGACGCAAGTTACCGATGATCTGGATCTGCTTTGCAGTTCGAACGTCCCAGAAGCGTATCGTTCCGTCCAGGCTGCCGCTCACCACATGACGTCCATCTGGCGTGAAAGTAACGCTCGTGATGACATCTGTATGCCCTTTGAGGCGTCCTACGGACGAATCCGCAGCGTCAGTGCAGACTGGCGGCTGAACCTCAGTCAGAAATTCGTTCGGAGTGCCCGGCTTCAGAAGAAGGTGTGGCGTTGCAAGGACGTCATAGCTCGTAGATCGCACCTGTGGCTCTTTGCTTTCAGCATCCAGAAAGAGTTGACTTGAACTTATGAGGCACCATTTACTCTGGTTCGTCATCGTGCGTAAGCTGAAGACTGACGCTGGAGTTTCGGTGCCGACGACGCTGACACCGCCAGGTGGTGTATCAATCATCTTCCATGCGACTGAGAGGTATTGCCCCTTGTTGTTCTGTAGGAATGCCTCACTGAAATCTGGCTTTAGCCAGTGTACCGTAAACTTCTCTGCTTCGGCTCCAGTCGAAGGGCGCACGGAGATACCTCCCTGGTCATCACAATACCATGAGCCGCGGGATGGCGTTTGAATTATGAACTGTTCGGCCGCAGGTCGTGGGACGGCGTCCAAAAGATGAGATTTGTGTGTAACCCGGAGCTGGTCATCGTTCACCGAGAAGTTGATCAAGTTGGCAATTGACCGGTCGCCTCGCTTCACTTGAATTGATGTCGTACTCGTGAATGATTTCCAGGTCGCGATGAACTCATGACGCCCCGCTCTCAACATCAGCGGTCCAGCCAAATCTGGAAAAGGCGTGCCATCAACCAAGACCGATATTTCCGGGTTACTCCTTCGAATGGAGATTTCGCCAGTGTTCGTTTTCCAGAATCTGTACAGTCGTTCGGCACCGATTCCCATCCCGAAAACAACAATCAGGCAGAACACAGCCGTCCGTGGGTGAGTGGAGAATCGAACTGGTGTTTGTGGGGAATTCATGGCGATGGCGGAGTGTCGCAAAAGTCTTGTGGAAGCGACTGTGCTGCACTTCTATCATTTGTCCGACTGACTGGCAACTGCGTCCAGACAATGTCGGAGCAAAGGGACAGCCACGGCCAGTTATAGACGATGCAACATGTATATGGTGTGCAGGGGCTACCGCTTGTCAACTACAAATTCAAAAACTGACTAGTGCCGCAAGTCCGAGTTGATGGGCCACGATGCTCGAAAACTTCGTAGATTCCCGCAGAATTCAGCGACCTATTCAGTGTGTTTTACGGAGATTTACAGAGACCAGAAAAGCCTTCCCGGTGCAGCTTTCTTCGGTAAAGAAGACACGGTGGTCACTGACCTGTCAAGCATCGCCCGTGGTGATATTAGGTCTCGTTTTTTGGTCGTCCCCTTGGCCGCGTTGTGGTTTCGAGCCCGAGCCGGACGGAGCTGCTTCTGCTCCACTGATCATCACCGAACGGCAAGCCGCGACGGACGCTGTGCCGAATCGATGTGAGTTCTTCTTCAGTCTCCACCTTATTCACCCGCGAACGCCAGTTTCGCGGCAGGGCCGGATCTTCAGGAATGGCCAGCCAGCGGCGTTCATCGACTGGCTGGCGGCGAGCATACGCGGAACTCCATTGCCAGACTTCCGCAAGCTCAATGAAATTGGCTCGCACAGGGTTCCGCTCGACGTATCTCATCACCGTCAGCAGGTGTCCGTCGGATTGGATCGGAAACGACTTGAAACGCCCCTGATACAAGTGCCCGGCACCGCCGGTTTCGTAGTGCGCATGCCAACGCATCGTGTGCATCACAGTCAGCCGCCGGAAGAACTCGCTCACTTGATCGCTGGTTTCGGGCCTGACAACAAAATGCCAGTGGTTGGGCATTGCCACCATGGCATAAATTGGCAGAGGCACAATCTCCCACGTCTCTGCGACAGCACGCATGAACGCGGCATAGTCTTCCGGGTTTTCAAAAATCGTCAGTCGAGCCACCGCTCGATTCAGAACGTGGAACGCTTCACCTGCTGGACAATTTCGTTTTGCGCGTGCCATGAACGAAGTCTAACACGGTGACATGCCAAATAAAAGAGACCTGACCCCGTTATTGCTTTCCGGTGACATGCCAAATAAAAGAGACCTGACCCCTTTATTGCTTTCCAAATAAAAGAGACCTGACCCCTTTATTGCTTTCAACTGGCTTGAAAACACACATTTGGACGGGTAGAATGACTAGCGGCGCGCCACGTGTCCCCGATTGAATCCTCAGACTTGCGCCCAACCCACGAGGCGGAAAAGGTCAATGCGTGCTCTATGCGTCCGGCTAACCGCCAGACGCATAGATCGCAATTCTTTAGCCCGAAGGCAGAATACAATGCAGACACCAAAACACCATTCCGATGTTCGCGGATGGATAGCTCCCGTTTTTCGGATTATGCTTGAATGGCTGACCTGGCCGGGAATCATCATTCTTTCCTCGCCTCGCGTGTCACACGATCTTTCTGATCAAGAGCATCTTGCCTTCTCGAAATGCCGAGCCAGAACAGTTGACACGTTCATCACCGTTTGTGTCGCGGTTGAATTGTTGGCTTTTGTTACGATCGCAAAATCGGATGGCTGGATCTGTTGGATACCGATCGCATTTGTCACCTGGCGAATATTGGACGTGATGGCTACGGCACTTCACGTTTCGCTTTTTGATGAATTTGATACGTCCAAGGAACGGTACGTTCACAGCGCTCCAAGTCGCGTCATACTTCTCGGGCTATTGAACTACGTTGAACTACTTATCTGTTTTGCGGCAATATACGCCATCGATGCAACACTCATCGTCCCCACGAATACGAGTATTAAATCGGCATTTGCTGACGCGATCGAATGTCCATTGCATTTGTCATGTATTACCCAGCTAACCGTGGGATATGGTGATCTCGTTCCCAGTTCTTGGTTGCGGTTCATCACTTGGCTTCAAGGTGCATCAGGTCTCACGATTATCGCAATCTTAATCGCCCGGTACATGTCAGAGGTGGCAAATTCTTCCGACACAAGTGCCGAACAAAGCGAAGAACCAAAGTTGCCGCTCTCGCATTCGTGAAATGGACAATTCATCGCGGCAACACTGGTTAAGCCGTGAGGCGTTGACGACTGGAATGATTCGCTGGTGCAGGTCGCAATTGCCCGAAGTAAAGACAGTGCGATTTCGAGCGTAGCTGCCCCGCATCAATGACGCCGATTCACCCGACTCAAACAATCTGCTTCCTCAGCGTCTCATACAGTTTCGCCGGTCCCAGCAGGATGTCACGCAAGCCGTCGCGAATGACTTCGGAGCCGAGAGCCTGAGCGCTCATGGTGGTGTGAGCCTCCAGCGCATCGATGATCGCATTCATGAGTTCCGTCTTCAGGTCCGGCGAATTGGCGAACTGTTC